>SLGN01000551.1 GCA_007123695.1 Verrucomicrobiales bacterium | reverse complement strand
TGCGGGCGGCGTGTCCCCGCCGCAGGAGGCGGCGAGTAGCCCGATGGTTGCGGGGAGGATCAGGGAGCGGTTCAACATGACGGAAGCATCCGCTCAAGAGGACGTTGGATCAAGGGGGCGTTTTGGCGAGGCTTCGCCCCTTGGCTCCTGACGCGGTTCACGCAAGCGAGTATCGGATTGCCCTGTTCTTGTGGCCGATTCTCTGAGAAACTCAGGCCGATGAAGTTGTCCTGTCTGCTCTCAGCAGCCCTGTTCTCGGCCCATTTGCCCGTCGTCACCCAGGCAGTCGAATCCTTCGAACTTGGCGAAGCCAACTTCAACGAGCGGCCAGGAGGCAAGGAGGCGGACGCCATCGTCGGCGATTTCGTGCTCCGCAACGACCGGGTCGAGGCCGTGGTCTCCGGCAACTTACCCCTGCGCCGCGCGAACATGAGCACCTTCTACGGCGATGACGGGATCACGCCCGGTTGCCTCTACGATCTGACCCTCTTGGGTGCGGACAATGACCAGATCACTGTTTTCGCCCCATGCGCCCAGCGCGGCGCGATCAACTACGTCCGTATCGTCAGCGACGGCGTCGATGGCGAGGCGGTTGTCGAGGCCTACGTCTCGGCGGCAAAGGCAGAAGGTCTCTCGCGCCGTCACGAGTATCGCCTCAGGGACGGCTGGCAGGGCATTCTCGTCGTGACCACCCTCACCAACGAGACCGGGGTGGCGACGAAGGTAGCCATCGGCGACGCTTGGACTCAGATGCGCAGCAAGGGCGTCGTCGAGGGGATCCACTGGGCCGACTCGATCGATCCAGCAGACAAATGCGGCTACGCCCTCGCCTGGGTCGCCGAGGCCGGAGCGGAGGTGCCGGAAAAGGGTCGGATCGAGATCGAGTCCGGACAGTCGGTGGTCCTGGCGCGCTTTCTCGCCGTGGGCACCTCGCCCGCCGAAGCCGTTGGGCTCGTCGCCGAGCGCCGCGATCCCGAGGCGATCGGTAGTCTCTCGCTAAGCTTGCAGGACGCCGCCAGCGGCGGGCCGGTCGCGAGCGCCATGGTCCTCGTCGGCGCGAAGGCTGCGGGCGCCCCGCCGGCCTATCCCGACGAGCAGGGCAATCTCTCCCTGAAGCTCCCGGTCGGTTCCTACGAGCTCGTCGCCACGGACATCGGCCGCGACCGACTCGAGGAGCAGCTCGAGATCGCGGCGGGCTCCTTCGCCGAGCGTTCCTTAGCCCTTGGTGCCCTTTCCTCCGTCGCCTTCGACATTATCGACGACGAGGGCCGCAGAGTCCCCTGCAAGGCCCAGTTCAATCCCCTCGGCGACACCCCCAAGCCCGACCTGGGGCCGACCGACCGCGCCCGCGGATGCGTCGACCAATACCATTCCGAGACCGGAAAGTTCGCCGTAGCACTGCCTCCGGGCCGCTACGAGGTGGTCGTGACGCGGGGTCCCGAATACAACCGATTGCGTCAGGAAGTCGAGCTCGCGCCCGGGGCGACCCACCTCTTCACCGGGCAGCTGCACCGCTCCGTCGATACGAAAGGCTGGATCTCTGCCGACTTCCACAACCACTCGACCCCAAGCGGCGACAACACCTGCGGTATCGACGACCGACTCATCAACCTCGCTGCCGAGCACATCGAGTTCGCCCCCACCACCGAACACAATCGGATCTACGATTGGGCCCCGCACATCGAGAGCCTCGGCCTCGGCCTCTACCTCAAGACCGTGCCCGGCATGGAGTTGACCGGATCGGGCGCGCACCTAAACGCGTTCCCTCTCTCGCCCGAACCGCACAGGCAGGATGGTGGAGCGCCGGTCTGGAAGAAGGATCCGCGGCTCAACGCCATCACCCTGCGCGACTGGCAGGGCACCGAGCGCGACCGCTGGGTCCACGTGAATCACCCCGACATGATCGAGAACTTCATCGATCGCGACAAGGACGGGCGTGCCGACGGCGGCTTCGCCTTCTTCGGCGCCCTCCTGGACGGGCTCGAGACGCAGAACTACACCGCCAGCGAGATCCTCGCGACGGCCCCCTACAAGATCGCCCCGGCCCGCGGCGGGGGTCCCGGCCGCGTAGTCGCCCCCATCCGCGAGTTCATCTGGCTTCAGCTCCTTAACCAAGGGCTCGCGCCCCGGGCCATCGCCGTGGCTGACGCCCACCACGTCTACGGCAACGGAGTGGGCGGCTGGCGCACTTACGTGCGGTCCTCTACCGACGAACCCTCCGAGATCGACTGGCGCGAGATCAGCCGCAATGCCAAGGCCGGCCGAATGATCCTTTCGACCGGCCCCTTCCTAGAGGTCGAGACCGGCACCGGCATCCTCGCGGGCGGCCTCGACCGCTCCAGCGGCGCCGTCGAGTTGAAGGTGCGCGTACAATGCAGCGACTGGCTCGACATTGATCGCGTCCAGGTATTGGTGAACGGGCGCCAGGTTCCCGAATACAACTACACCCGCGAGCAGAATCCCGAGATGTTCGGAAACGGTGTCGTCAAGTTCGACCAGACCCTCGGCCTCGACCTGCAGCAGGACGCCCATCTCATCGTCGTCGCCGTCGGAGAGGGGCACAATCTCAGGGGTGGGTATGGCAGCAGCGCCCAGTCGGATTTCCAGCCCATCGCCTACAACAACCCCATCTTCGTCGATGTGGACGGCGGCGGTTTCCAGCCAAACGGCGACACTCTCGGCTTCGACCTTCCCGTGGGCGGACTCACCATCGACCAAGTGCGCGAGAGCCTCTCTCGCTGACCGCATCGCATACCCATCATCTTAAATTAAATAAATTAAGGGCCAGATGATTAATAATTTT
>SLGN01000217.1 GCA_007123695.1 Verrucomicrobiales bacterium | reverse complement strand
TTCAAGGCGCTTGCCATCGACAAGCTGTCCCTGCGGACCGACGAGGAATACGCTCCCGCGCTCCACGCCTTCTTCAAGCGCCGCCAAGGGGGCGGCGGTGCCTGAGATCCCGCCTTATGTCCGCCGACGCCGCCCAGACCGACACCGCGCCCCCCGATGGGCTCCACGACATCGTCGTGCCCGGACCGATCCAACCGGTCTGGCCGACGGTCCTCGCGGTGCTGGCCGCCCTGGCGCTCGCCCTCGCCGCCTTCCTCCTCGTGCGCCGCTGGCTCAAGTCCTCGACCGGAACGGGCGGCGCCGCACCTCCCAGCGAACAGGCCCGTCGCGAATTCGACCGGATCGAGCGCGAGTCGCCCGCTCCGAACCAGTTCGCCCTCTCGCTGTCCGAGGCGGTCAAGGACTACCTCTCGGCCCGCTTCCAGGACCGGGTGCGCTACGAGACGACGCAGGAGCATCTCGCCCGCATTTCGCGGGATGGGTCGCCGCTCCCTTCCGCCGCCCAGGAGGCCCTGCGCGACTTTCTCGGCTCGGCCGAGGAAGTGAAGTTCGGTCGCCCCGGCGACGCGGATTCCCGCCTGCCCGCCCTAGCCCGCCAGGCCCGCGACCTCGTCGCGCTGTGCGAGTCGATCAACGCCCCCGACCCGCGCCGGGACGCCTGAAAGACGCAAACTCGCCACTTGCCCGAAGCGTCTCCGGAGGATAGTTCACGTTCCCATCTTCATGAAACCCTCCCCCCTACTGCTCCTCCCCCTCTGCGCCTTGTTCCTGGTCGGCTGCGGAAGTTTCGAACGGCAGTGGAAGCGCTCCGTCGCCGAATACAAGGCGGGCGAGACGGTCGCTCCGGCGGGCCCTTGGGTCGGCACCTGGACCACCACGACCAACGGACACACCGGCAATCTCCGCGCCATCGTGACTCCCGCCGAAGACAAGCCGGGCGAATACGATTTCCGCTACCATGCGACCTGGGCGCGGATCCTTTCCGGCTCCTACAAGGTCCGCTTCCCCGTCCGGCGGAGCGGCGGCGTCCATCGCATCGACGGAGACCAGAAGCTCGGCATCTTCGGGAAGTTCCGGCACCGGGCGACCATCTCGAAGAACCGCTTCGAGGCCACCTATTCGAACGACAAGGGGGACCTCGGCGCCTTCGAGATGAAGCGACCGGAATAGGCCGGGCCGGATGCTTCGAAGCATCGGGACCTCGGGCGGGAACGGAGGCGAAATGGGCTCCGGTTTCCGCATAGGGGCCCGCTCCTCCGCCGGAGCGGGCCGTTCGCGCCCCCGCGGCGACCCCGCGAGCAAGCGCCGCCCGCCGCCATGTTTCGCGGCACTTTCCGAGACTTGATCATTTCGGGGAAAAACCGTAGAAATTCGGAATTGCCCCGCGACCGCTTCGCCTCCAAGATTCCGCCCGCCGCCATCGAACGACGGTGGAACGCTAACCTACATGGCGCCCCCATCCCCATCATCGAAGCTCCGCCGCTTCCCGCTGCTCTCCAGCGCCATTCTCGTCGGCCTGGTCGTGAGGCTTTCGCTCGGCGGCCTCAGCGCCTGGGGTGTCGCCGCCCTCGCCGCAGCGACGATCTTGTTCGCCGTCGAACTGGTCCGCTGGCTCGCTCCTCCGGGTCGTTCTTCGGGCTTGGTCGGCCATGCGTCCGGGGAAGGCGGGAACGGCAGGATCGACGACGACGAGGGCTCTCTCGTTTCCCTCGTCTTCTTCCTCGCCGAGCCGCGCTCGGTCGATGTGGACGGCATCCGCAACTGCGTCGCCTCCGCCCTCGGAGTCCGCTTCCGCAGCGGCGATCCCGACGCCGAGAACTTCGTCACACCCTTCAGCCCGCCCGACCTCGGGGAACGGGGCGGGCACATCGCCCACTACATGGTCCGGGTGCCCCAGGGCCTGTTCGCAGTGCTCTTCTCGGACCGGCCCTACATCGAAAACCCCCGCGAGTTCGCACGCGAATCGATTCGCGACAAGCGGCTGCGCACCGCCGTCGAGCGCCATGTCGCCTGGATCTCGGTGGATTGGATGGACGAGGCCGAAGAGCCTTCCGACGAGCGGCGGGCCTACTCCGCCATCGGAAGGATTCTCGCCTCCATGGCCGGCCCGGACTGCCTCGCCGTCTACTGCCCGGAACTGCAACGGTGCAACGAATTCGACCCGGCCCTCCTCGATCTACTCGGCAGCGACGATCCCCTGAGACTCTTCGACGAGCCCACGTTCGAGCCCGTCATCGAAATTTCCGACAAGGATCCGCGCATGGTCGCGGCTGTCCGCGAGGCCGTGGCCCGCTGGCCCGAGTTCGTCGCCGCCTTCGAGTCGAGCCCGCCGCACGAACGCGAGCGCTTCATCGTCAAAGCCGAGTTCCGCGAGGGGCGCAAATCCGAGTTCATGTGGGTGCTGGTGCAGGAAATTGATGAACAGGGCGTCGTCGGCATCCTCATGAACGATCCCCACGAACTCCTCGAGGTCCACCGCGGTGCGACCGTCGGTTTTTCCATCGACCGCCTCAGCGACTGGATCTATCCCGACGGAGAGAGCCACGTCGGCGGATTCACCCTCGACGTCCTCGCGGAGGAGGAGGAGGAGGAAGAAGAATAGGCGCGGCGACTTCCCGCATTCCCCTGCACCATAGTCTCTACCCGGACTCCTCCCCGTCCGGTTTGGCGTTTGTCTCCTCCCGCAACTGCCGGGCGGCCTCCCGCGCCTCCGCCGCGACTTCGGCGAGTTCCTTCTCCAGCTCGCGGGCGCGCAGACGATGCTCGTGCCGCACCCGGGCGAGGTCGTAGATCGCAAGAGCGAGAATGAATCCGGCCAGAAGAAAGCAGCCGCCCCAGAACACCGCGAAGGAAAGAGGCCGCGAAGCGAGACTCCCGGAGAAAGGAACGGCACCGAGAAAAACGAGCACCAACGTCGTCAAGGTGGCGAAAAAAAGAAGATTCCGCCGGAACACAGGGCGCCGCACCCCTCGCGGAGGCCGCTCTTGATTGCGGATTCCCGACGTCTTGGACGCTTTTTCGGTATGCTCCTGCATCCGAGTAGTCAAGAACAGGATTGGCGCTAAGAAAACCAAAAGTTCCCGCCTCCCGGGATCGGTTCGGCGGACGGTCCCCTCCACCCGCGTGCTCCCCAAACCGGCAAAATCGGCGGGGCTCCAACCTCTGCCGGAGGCGGATCGGAGTTCTTCCTGACAAAAGAATGTCGTCTGCGCCGACGAGCTCGCGGACCTGCCCGCATTTCTGGCGAACAAGAGGCCAACGGGACGCTGCAAAGATCTCATCGACCTTGACGCGCCGGCCCGCGAATGGAAGAAATGGAGCCCTCAGCAGATGACCGCCGAAACCCAACTCGAGCTGCTCCCTCCGCAGACTGCAGAACCCGCGGCTCCCCGTGTCGAGCCCTCCTTCCTCCTTTCCTCCCTCGACGTCTTCAACTGGGGCCCGTTCCACGGTCGCCACCACTGCCCCATCGACCCGCGCGGCACCGCCGTCATCGGCCCCACCGGCAGCGGCAAGACCACGCTGGTCGATGCGTTGATGACCTTGCTCGCGCCCTTCCCCAAATACAACCTCGCCTCCACCGGCGGGCACGAGAGCGACCGCGACCTCATCTCCTACGTGCGCGGCGTCTCCGGCGTGGAGAACGCCCGCGAGGAGAACAGCCACGTCGCCCGTCCCGGCAAGACCCTCACCGGCCTCGCGGCGACCTACGATTCCGGCGCCGCCGCCGTCACCATCGGCTGCCTCCTCTGGGTCGATGGCGCCAGCAACGCCGCCGACGACCTGAAGCGGGCCTGGTTCTTCGCCCGCGACCGCCCCGGCACGCTCGACGAGCTGCTCTCCCTCCACCACGAGGGAGGCAAGGCCGCCCTCACCCGCCTCTCGCGCGAGACCGCCGGGCTGCGCCTTTTCCCCAGCAAAAAGGAATACCTCGCCCAGGTCCGCGGCTTCTTCGAGGTCGGCGAGAACGCCTTCTCCCTGCTCAACCGAGCCGCCGGCCTCAAGCAGATCAACAGCATCGACCAGATCTTCCGCGAGCTCGTCCTCGACGACCGCTCCGCCTTCGACCGCGCCCTCGAGGTCTCACGCGAGTTCGACACCCTCCACGGCATCCACGAGGAGCTCCAGACCGCCCGCCGCCAGCGGGACTCGCTCGCGCCTGTGCGGGAGGGCAAGGCCGCGTGGGAAAAGGCGATCGCCCGCCTCGCCGAACGCCGCCGTCTCAAAGGGCTGCTGCCCGCCTGGTTCGCCGCCGCCGCCGCGCGCCTCTGGGAGGCCGAACGCGAAACCCTCGTCCACGCCAAGGACGCCACCGCCGCCGCGCTGCGATCCGCCGAGGAAAACGTCGCTACCCTCGAGAGCCGCGCTAGCGCCCTCAACGAGGAATATCTCCGCCACGGCGGCGCCTCGATCCAGACCACCGAGGAGCTGCTGCGCGACAAGGAGCGTCGCGCCGAGGAGACGCGCAAGTCCGCCGAACAGTATCAGGTCTTCGCCGCCCGCCTCGGACTCTCCGCCGAACCCGGCGAAGCCGCCTTTCACCAAAACCGCGAGCGGCTCCCCGCGATTCGCGCCGAGGCCGAGGCCGCCCGCGAGACCGCCCGCCAAAGCGCCGTCAATCTTGCCGCCGAGATCAAAAGCCTCCGCGAAACCCGCGACCTGCTTGCCGACGAGATCCGCGAGGCCGAGGCCCGCCCGCACTCGAACATTCCGGCGAAGTTCCAGGCCTTCCGCGAACTCCTCGCCCACGAGCTCGGCCTCTCCGGCGAGGACTTGCCCTACGTCGCCGAACTCGTCGAGGTGAAACCCGAGGAGCGCCGCTGGCAGGGTGCCATCGAGCGGGCCATCGGGTCCGAGCGGCTCCGCATCCTCGTGCCCGAACCGCGGATGCGCGAAGCCCTCGCCTGGGTCAACGACCGCGACAACCGGCTCCACGTCCGCCTCCAGAGTGCCGAGGCCCATCCCGAGGCGGCACGCTTCTTCGACGACGGCTTCACCCGCAAGCTCGCCTACCGCGACCACCCGCTGCGCGAGCACGTCAAGCTCCTCCTCGCCCGCCGCGACCGCCATTGCGTCGAGTCCGCCGAGACCTTGCGTCACACGGAGCACGGCATGACCGTCGAGGGGACGATGTCCGACCGCCAAGGACGCTTCGAGAAGCAAGACCAGCGCCCTCTTTCGGAAGGCTGGATGACCGGCTTCGACAACCGCCACCTCCTCGCCACCCTGCGCGAGCAGCTCCGGCAAACCGAAGAGCGTCTCGCCGAGTTCGAAGGGCAAAACTCCGAGTTCACCCGAGCCGAGCGCGAAGCCTCCGACCGAGTGACCCTCGTCACCCAACTCGAGGCGCTCGACTTTTCCCGCATCGACATCGTCGGCATCGAGCGCGAAATCGCGCAGCTCCGCCATCGGCTCGACGAACTGACCCGGCCCGGCTCCGACGCTGCCGAGGCCAAGGCCCGCCACGACGAAGCCCTCCGCGAACTCGCTGCCGCCAAGTCCGAGGCCAGCCAGCTCCACCAGCGGCTCGGCCGCGACGAGCACGCCCTCGACGCCGCCACCCGCGAACTCGACCACGCCCGCGCCCGCCTTGGCGAAGGTCTCGAGGCCGATGACCGAGCCCTCGCCGAAAAGCACTTCCCCATTGCCCCCGACGCCACCGCCCGCCAGCTCCCCGATCTCGAGCGCGCTGCCGGGCAAGAGCTCGACCGCAAAATCGAGCGCGACGACGAGCGCAAATCCGAGATCGAGCGCCGCCTCGTCCGGGCCATGGAAAAGGCCAAGCAGGAGGACACCGGCCACCTTTCCGAGACCGGCACCGAACTCCGCGACCTCGACGCCTACCTCGCCCGCCTCCTCGTCCTCGAAAACGAAGCTCTCCCCGAAAAGCGGGCGCGCTTCCTCGACTACCTCAACCAATCCTCCGGCCAGGGCGTCACCCAGCTCCTCACCCACATCAGCAACGAGGTCACCCTGATCCAAGAGCGCGTCGCCGACCTCAACGCCACCCTCAGCCGCGTCGATTTCCGCCATGGCCGCTACCTCCGGCTCGACGCCCAGACCGTCGGCCACCCCGCCCTGCAGCAGATTGAGGCCGCCCAGCGCAAGCTGCGCCACCTCGCCCTGAGCGAGCGCGACGACGAGGGCGAGGCCCACTACCGCGCCCTCGGCGAAGTCGTCCGGCTCCTCCGCGAGGCCGCCGAAAAGCGGCACACCCTCGCCGCCCAGGCCCTCCTCGATCCGCGGCACCGCCTCCAGTTCTCCGTCGTCGAGGTCGAGCGCGCCACCGGCCACAGCTCAGGCGCGCGCAAGGGCTCGCAGACCGGCAGCGGCGGGGAAAAGGAGATGATGGCCAGCTACATCCTCACTGCCTCGCTCAGCTACGCCCTCTGCCCGGCGGGCGCGACCGTACCCCGCTACGCCTCCATCGTCCTCGACGAGGCGTTTTCGAAAAGCTCGCCCGCTGCCGCCGCCCGCATCATCGAGGCCCTCCGCGCCTTCGGCCTGCACCCCCTCTTCGTCACGCCGAACAAGGAGATCGCCCTGCTCAAGTCCCACACCCGATCCGCCGTCCTCGTCCACAACAAGAACCAACGCGCCACCCTCACCTCCCTCACCTGGGAAGAGATCGAGGAGCATGCGCGGGGGAGGAAGTCTGGGGAGGCGGGCGGTTCCAATCGCCTTCTGGACTGAATCACTCCAAAGGTGCCTGCTCTTTGTGACTCGATTTTGCCCCTCGGACCTGCCGGACAACGCTTCGAACCTCGGGGTAATCCGTTCAAGGCTCTCCATCGTCCAAGCGCTTGCCTCTTGCCCTCACCATCCGACCCGGCTAGGTTGACTCCGCCATGCCCGCAAACACGATCAACCGCCTGACGATCCAAGGATACAAGTCCCTGGCGGAGGAAACGCAGTTGGAACTCCGACCTCTGACGATCTTGGCCGGAGCGAACAGCGGGGGAAAGAGCAGCGTGATGCAGCCGCTGCTCCTTCTCAAGCAAACGCTGGCCAGCCCTTCGGACCCCGGAGTACTGGAGATCGCCGGACCGAACGTGAGATTCAATCGCTACGACCAGATGTTCTTCCAGTGCCCCGGCAAAGGGAAATCGGCGACCAGCATGAAGTTCGGCTTTTCTACTGATCCCTCGGGATTAGGAGGAAATCTGGTGCTCAATTATCGATTGAGCGGACAGAACATCGAACTGCAGAGCCAGGAAATGAATTTCCCTTCGAAGGGCATGACCGAATCCCTCAGGGTCATTCGTGAAGGGAAATTGAGTGAGGCTGACGTCGATTCGCTTCCCAATCAGGTAAAGGTGTTGGCGAAAGACTTGAATCAACGGGGAAATCGGAGGTTTCTTTTTATGAACCGGCTGAGCCGCGGTTTTTTGGATCTGGTTTTGGCTGACGAAAGCGATCCGAGCCAGGCGTTCAGTGCGATGACGCTCCAGATCGATCGACAGATCCGTCAACAAATACTCAACCTCATTCACGTTCCGGGGCTGCGCGGCAATCCGGAGAGGGCTTATCTGCTCCGCAAAACCCTTGGACCCCGCTTCGACGGGCCGTTTCAGGACTATGTGGCGGGCATCATCGCCGCATGGGGGAAAGGAGACGATCGGACTCTTCGCCTCGGCGAATCATTAAGGCTGCTAGGGTTGACGTGGAAGATTGAAACCCGTGAGGTGGATGCCACCCGTGTAGAGATTCTGGTCGGACGATTGAAGGAGCCAAGGAGGGGAGGAGCGCGGGATTTTGTCAACATTGCCGATGTCGGCTTCGGAGTCTCCCAAGTGCTTCCGGCTCTGGTCGCTCTGGATGTGGCCGTTCCTGGTCAGATCGTGCATCTTGAGCAGCCCGAAATCCATCTGCACCCTCGGGCGCAGCACTCCCTCGCGAAGATTTTGGCCGACTCCGCCAAACGGGACACCCGTCTCGTGGTCGAAACCCACAGTTCGATCCTGATCCGTGGCATTCAAGTTATGGTGGCGAGAGGCGAACTCGATCCGGCTCTGGTCAAGCTTCATTGGTTCACTCGGGACGACACTTCGGGCGTCACTCATGTGGATTCAGCCGATCTCGATGAGAACGGGGCCTTCGGGATGGATTGGCCGGAGGATTTTGACGACACCTACCTCCGAGCCGAGCAGGAATACTTGGATGCGGTGGGGGCGCGGATGCTCTCATGAAGGATTTGGTCATCGATGCCGACATCATGCGGGCTTCCGGCACCACCGAACATCCCGTATCGAACAACGCGCGCCTGATTCTCGAAATGGTCCGAGAAAAGGGCCACCGATTGGTGCAGACGCGTGCGCTGAAAGCAGAACATGACAAACACCAGTCTCGGTTCGCGGCCACTTGGCGCGGAAGCATGGTTGCCCGTAAGCAATGGGTGCTGATCGATGTCCCCGAAGACGTCGGCCTACGCGAACGGCTAGCGGTCCCGCAGAATCCCGAATCCGCCAAAGATGAGGCGGCGGTTCTCAAGGATGCCCATCTGTTGGAGGCCGCCGCCGCTTCAGGAAACAGAGTCATCTCCAACGACACCACGGCTAAGCAGCTTTTCCAAAAAGCCTGCCCTTTACCCGCCCCACACGGTCGCATCCTCTGGGCAGATACCACAGCCCACCCTGAGGAGGGCGTGCGATGGGTGGAAGGTGACTGTCCGGAATGGCCTGATTGGAGGATTTGCCCCCGAACGGTCAATCCTGCCCGATGAAACTCCCCACCGAGCTCGCCGCCCGCTGGGCCCGGCAGTGGGAGAACCCCGACCTGCGCGAGGCCCGCCTCCTCGACGAGCCCGGCGCCTGGCCCGCCAGCCTGCCCGTCGGTCGTCCCACCGCCGCCGAGGTTGGGGAGCGCTGGCAGACAACCGCCGCCGGGCTCCGCGCCTGGCGCGAGGTGCGGCACGGAACGGTGCGCTGGGAGAGCGCCACCTACCGGGCCACCGGTGCGCCCATCGAAGTCCCCGTCGCCTGGGAGCTCGGAGACGCCGCCGATTGGGTCGCCGCCTCGGGCGACCGCCGCGTGCGCTCGGAATACGAAAGCCTCCGCGCCCTGCTCGGCGAGACCGATCCGCTTTTCCATCGCGTCCTCGTCCGAGAACGTTCCTTGTGGAAATCGAAGCCGCTCGACGAAGTCCTCCGGGCCGCGCAGCTCGTCCTGTTGCTCGAACCCGGCTGCGCCGCCGGACAGCCTCTCCGTTCCCTCTCCCGCAGAGGCATCGACAGCAAGTTCTTCGAACGGCACCGGGGACTCGTCCAACGCCTTCTCGACCTACGACACGACGGCGAGCCCTCGCGCCAAGGACTCGAAACCTTTCTCGACGCCGCCCGCGGCGACGAGCATTGGCTGCTCCTCGCCGATCTCGGTGGCGACTTCGCAGGCGATCCTGCGCTACCCTTTCCCCGGCTCCGCCTCCGCTCCGCCGATCTCGCTGCCCGCCTCGAGGCCCGCGCCCTCCTCGTCGTCGAAAACGAGCGCTGCCTCCACCTCATTCCCAACGAGCTGCCCGGCGTCATTGCCGTCCTCGGCACCGGCGACAACCTCTCCTGGCTCGCCTCTCCGCGCCTTCGCGAGACCCGCATCGCCTACTGGGGCGACCTTGACACCTGGGGGCTCACCCTCCTCGCCCGCGCCCGCCGCCACGCGCCGCATCTCGTGCCCCTGCTCATGACGCGCGAGATTTTCGATGCGCACGCCGACGCCGCCGTGACCGAAGCGACGCCCGCTTCAGAGGAACCGCCCGCAGGGCTCACCGAGAAGGAAACGGCGTTCTACCGGCATCTGCGCTCTCTCGCCTGCGGTCGCTTGGAACAGGAGTTCCTAGCTTCGCAAATCGTCCACGAAGCCGTGCGGAGGTGGTGCCTTTAGACCCCACCTCCGGCGTGGCGTTAGGGACGCAGACGAAAACAAATCCTCATTCTCCCGATCGCTTAACCGATTGCCGACATCGCTTGGGCCAGCTCACTCCGGGGTAACGAATTTGCCGTGGGCCCCGCCTCAGCCTTCGAGGAAGATGATCATCGCATCGGTGCGGGTGTAGTCGCTCGTCTTGTAGATCAGGTTGCCGTCGGCATCCATGATGACGAAGAAGGGCAGCCCGACCTTGAGTTCGGGAAAGCGGGGATCATCCTGCCAGGTCTTGAACTGCGGATCGGTGTCGCGAATCTTCAGAAGCACAGCCCGGCTGAGCGCGGCGGAGAGTTCCTCGTCGGTCTGCGTCATCTCGTCGAAGGCCTTGCAGTTGGCGCACCAGTTCGCGTAGAAATCCACGAAGACAAGCTTCCCCTGCTGCCGGGCGGCGGCGAACGCATCGTCCGCGTCGAGATACCAGGAGTGCGGACCCTTTTGCAGAATGCGAGGTTCGGATGCCGGGGCGGAACTGGCGGTCCCTGGATGGGGCAGGATGCCGCGGGCCAGCGCCAGCACGGAAATGGCGGCGGCGAGGACGAGCAGGGCACGCTCGGTGCGGCGTTCGGGCGGATTTTCGGGAGATTGCAGGCGGTAGGCGGCGAAGAGCAGCAGCAGCGCGCCGCCGAAGACGAGGCGGATGGCACCGGGCTCGAAGTCGTAGCCGGCCATGCCCTTCTCCAGATAGGCAAAGGCGAACCAGAGAATGAGGAGGCCGAGCAGCCACTGCACGCGGGTCATCCACGGTCCCGCCTTCGGCAGCCTCGCGCCGAAAAGCCCGACGAGGAGAAAGGTGAAGCCGAGACCGAATCCGAAGGCCAGCATC
>SLGN01000265.1 GCA_007123695.1 Verrucomicrobiales bacterium | reverse complement strand
TCGTCGACGGCGATGAAGAGGACGTTGGGCGCCTCGGCGGCGCACAGCGCGTCCGGGGCGCCCGAGGTAGCCAAAGCCAAGGTGCACACGGGGATGGAGAACAGGAGGAGCCGAGATGGCATGGTCAGATCGAAGTCAGGAGTCGGCGGGAGGGGATCGGACCCATGCAAGCAGGAACGCGGATGCCTGTCCAGCCTGCGTTTTCCATTCCGCCATCGGTTAACGGGCCAACGGCGGCGGGCTTCTCCGCGGCAAGGCTTATCCTCGGACCAAGGTGAATTTCAGAACAAACAGCACCGCAAGCCCGACGAGCACGGGATGGAGTTCACCGCTCCGCCCCGTGCCCGCGAGCAGAACGACGTGGAGGATGCAGCCGACGGCGATGCCGTCGGCGATGCCAAAGCCGAGGGGGATCAGCAACATCGTGGCAACCGCCGGCACCGATGCGGCGAGATCGCTCCAGTCAAAGCCCTTCAGCCCCCCGAGCATCGTTGCCCCGACGAGGATCAGGGCGGGCGCCGTGGCGGCAGGGGGCAGGGCGAGGACGACGGGATGCAGAAACATTGCCAGCAGGAAGCAGGCCGACACTGTCACGCCGGTTCTCCAGGTGCGACCGCCCGCTTCGATCCCGGCGGCGGACTCGACGTAGGCAGTCACCGGCGAGGTGCCGAGGAGAGCCCCAACCCCGGTGGCGGCAGCGTCGGCGGCAAGCGCGCGGCCCATTTCCGGGAGATGGCCCGACGCATCGACCAACCCGGCCCGCCGAGAGACGCCAACGAGCGTTCCGATGCTGTCGAAGAGATCGACGAAGACCAGCGCCACCACAGGCAGCCAAGCCACCTCCCAGTGGCGAAACGGATAGAGCAGGTCGGCCTGGAGGAAGAGCGGCCCGAGCGAGGCGGGCGCCGCTACGATCGAGCCGGGCACCGCGGTGATCGTGCCACCCGACTCTGCCGGGACGAAGAGTCCCGCGAAAGCCACCGCCATGATCGCCAGCAGAATCGCGCCCGGCACGCGCCGTACCAGCAGCGCCGCCATCAGAGCGAGCCCGCCGAGGGCGAGGGTCGCGGCGTTCGGGCGGAAGCCATCGGACAGATCGCCCAATGCAACCAGAGTCGCGGGACTGCCCACGACGATGCCGGCCTTCTGCAGGCCGACGAATGCGACAAGCAGACCGATGCCGACCTGAATCGCGACCTTGAGCGTCTCCGGAATAGCCCGCACCACGGAGACACGAAGCGGAGTAAGGGACAGCGCGAGAAAGAACAACCCGTTCCAAAAGACCATGCCGAGCGCGCCTTGCCAGGGCATGCCGAGCCGACCGCAGATCTCGTAGGCGAAGAACGCGTTCAGCCCCACCCCCGGAGCGAGTGCGACGGGCAGCCGGGCGACAAGGGCCATCAGCAGCGTACCGATGGCCGTAGCCAGCGCCGTCGCCGTGACCTGGGCGGCTTCGTCCATGCCGGTGCCATCGGAGAGAATCGCGGGGTTGACCGCAAGAATGTAGGCCATCGCGGCGAAGGTCGCCAGCCCGGCGCCGATTTCGCGCGGCCAAATTCCTGGATCCCGGCGGCTGACCGGGAGTGTGTCTTCGGCGGAGTCCATAGTTGGTTGATCGGTCGAGGAAGGGATCCTCACCGAATCGCTCCGCCCCGGCAAGGCGGAATGCCGGGACGGGACGGGGAATGGTTCGGGTCCGCGCGAAATCGACTGCCCTACCCCCGGGTTGTCGCCTAACATCCACACCAACCTCCCGAATCTGCGATATCAGGGGCCGGTTCGCGCAGTCGCCTCGATTGCTCCGAAATCCACTTGCAAGCTCCCGTTCCTACTGGCCTGTGGCGGCGGTGCACTGAAACACGTCCTTCTGCAAATCCCGCAGCGCGCGTAGCTCTCCCCAATCAGCCCCCCGCATTCGCCGTGCACCCGCCTTCCTCATCCCTCCGAAGCGCCTCCCCTTCGCCTTTTCCCACTCAAAGACCCCATCGCCAAACTCCGCGCGCCCCAGCACCGCGCCGTCGCAAAAGTAGCGCACCCGATGCCGCAGCGCCTCGGCCAGGCTCATCTTCCCGCCCGAGTTCACCACCGCATCGACCTCCTCCTCGGCCATCCCCAGACGCCCCGGCTCGCCCCGCTGCTCATCTCCCGCCACCGCCCGGCCCCCGTCGTAGAGCAGCACCCGGTAGCACACCAGGGTCCGCGCCCAGTCGTGCCGAAAGCTTGCGTCCCGCAGCGCCTCGTCCAACGCCCGCCCCAGCCCCTCGCGGGCCAGAACCGCACGGCGTCCACCCCCGACCGCTTCGCCGTAGCCGCTCCATCGGTAGTCCTCCGGTTTCGCCACCATTCCCGCGCGGACGGACTGCCTCGCCGCGCCAGCGGTTGGAGAATGGCGAAGCGATACAGCAGAGATTTGCGGAGCAAATCAATTCAAGTCGATGTAGGTCGCCACCGTCAGCAGCGCCGCCTCGCTGTCCTCGATCAGCACGCTCTTGTAGCGTTCCTCCCAGAGCGTCCCGACCCGCCCGAGGCGTTTGTTCATGTGGAAGCTCACCAGCAGCTTCAGCGCCTTCATGAAGTGGGCGAAGTCGCCCCGGCGTTTCTCGTAGCGCTCGCGTATCTCCCGGTGCCAGCGTTCGTCGCCCGCCAGCCGCGCCCGTTCCAGCTCCTGCCGAACTCCTTCCACGGTCTCCGCACTGTAGAGCAGCGGCAGAACCTCAAGCAAGCCCTCCTCGTCGAGCGGTGCAAGCGACTCCCGATCCGGCACCTCCAGCAGCAAGTGGAAGTGGTTGGTCATGATGCAATGGAGCC
>SLGN01000222.1 GCA_007123695.1 Verrucomicrobiales bacterium | reverse complement strand
TAGATGTCCTTAGGACATCTAACGAGCCTTGTGGCAGATATTTCACCCAACTTTTCCCCACCCCCTTGTCGGTCAAGCTCGCCAACACGATTCTCAAGCGCCTTGCCTCCGAAGGCAAGACAGTGGTCTCTCGTTGGCGTTGCCGCTACTACCTTTGGCTTTCCGGGGAGCCGTTCGCGGACGACGCGCGGGCGCTCACGATCCTCCGGGCGATGGAGCGGATGGAGTGGATCGCTCCGCTCGATCAAGGAAAGGGGAAGCTCTTCCGCGTGACCGCCCCCTTCGCTCCGGCGGCGGTCAATCCCTACGAACTGGCGCTGGAGGCCTATCACGGCTGCACTCTGGCCTTCGCCACGGCGATGGAGGTCCACCAACTGACCGACCAGCGCGCCACCGCGATCCATCTGCTGAGGCCTCCGGGGATCCAGGGCTACTCCCTTTCCCAGCTCCGCAAGCAGAGCGACCCGCCGGCCGAGCCGATCCTGCTCCAGCAGTTGCCGGCCGGCACCTCGCCGGAGGCATGGCAGATGAACGAGATCCCTCGGCAGATCGGGATCAAGTCCGCCGCCGGTCGCGAGATCGTCCTCCATTCCGTGAGAGACCGCTTCGTCTTCGATTTCGTCGAGGCCGAGGGTTTCGGGACCGCGGTCCGCGTCGCCAGCCGGGAGCGCACCCTCGTCGAGGGCCTGCGGTTCCCGGCGGATTGCGGAGGGCTCAATGAGGTCTTTCGCGCCTGGTCCGGCGCGAGGGACGAACTCAATCTGGATCGGGTGATCGACGCCGCCGAGCGCTTCCGCACCGGCATCCTGTTCCAGCGGGTGGGCTTCGTGCTCGAGACCCTCGGTTTCGAGCACCCTCGACTTGAGGACTGGAAGCGGCTCCACGTGCAGCGAGGCGGCTCCCGCGTGCTCGATCCCGGCGTGCCCTTCGCCTCCGAATTCTCGGCGACGTGGGGACTGTCGATCAATCACCCGATCGATCTTTTGGAGGGGTAGGCAAGGCGGTAGGTCAAGCGCCATGGATCACCCGCGCAGGTCGCCGCCTTCAGAGCGTGGTCGATCAGCTCGGCGCGGGTTTCGGCTTCGTTCATCGATCAAGCGAGCCTTTCCAGCGCAGCCTCGAGGATGCGGTCGGTGAAAAGGCGCTGCTTGCGCGCCGCCGCGTCCGAGCCCCCAGGCCATGCCGCAAGCGCCCGCCGGATTCCCGGCAGGGTCGGCTCGGCGTCCTCGCGGACGAGGAGCCAGTCGATGGTCGCCAGGGCTTCGAGGCCGAGGGGAGATTGGAATCCGTCGATCAGGTCGTTCGCGGCATCGAGGGCCGGAAGGAAGACTCTCGCCTCCGTCGTCCGCAGAAAAAGGTCAACCTTCTCGCGTCGGCTTTCGTCGAACCAAATCGTGTCGAAGGGACTGGCGTCCGCGATGCGCTTATCGCACCGCAGGTAGCTGCCATCGAGCGAGTCGAGGAGATGGGCGAGACGATTCGCGTAGGGGCCGTATCGATCCGCGCGGAACCGCAGGTCGAGGGGGTTCTCCAGTTGCAGCGTTGAAATGGCCCGCTCCAGGAACCACGCCAGCTTCTGGACTTCGAGAATGGTGCATTCGATGCCGAGCACCCAGTAGCGACGGATCATTTCGGCGATCAAGGCCCGCGCAGGGGTCAGCTTTTCAACCCCGTTCTTCTTCGCGACGTTCTGGTACTTCGCCGTCGGCTCGAAGACGAGGACCCGGGTTTCGGGCAGATCGGCGAGGGCGTCGATGATCAAAGGCTTCACCTCCGCCCAGTCGAGGCCGCCATTGCCGCACCCCAGCGGCGGGATCGCGATGGAGGCGATTCGGTTTTCGAGGACGAAGCGGCGCAGCTCGGCGAGGCCATCGCGCACCCACTCGATTCGCGTCGGGTTGCGCCAGTGCTCCTTGGTGGGGCAGTTGACGATCCAATCCGGTCCGCCCAACTCGACGCCGCGGGTCACGAAGAGCTTTCCGACCGTGACCTCGCCCTGCTTGCATGCCGCCGCGTAGGCCGCGAAGTTCTCCGGGAAGCGCTCCTTGAACATCAGAGCGATTCCCTTGCCCATCACGCCCACGGTGTTGACGGTGTTGACCACCGCCTCCACGTCCGCCTCGAGTAGGTTGCCCTGGGTGAATTCCATGCCGCTCATCAGAAATACCACGTCGGGGTCACTTTGACATCAAGATTCAGACTCTGGCTCTCGATCTCGCGCCGCAGCTTCGCCCCGGTCGCCTCGTCCGCGCAGCAAAGGCCGGGCAGGCAACCGAGTCCCCGCATTACAGCTCCCCCGAGAACGCACGCTGGAGGAGGGATTGCTTCAGCTCGGCGAGGGCGGCCAGCTTCTGCTCGTAGATGCGGGCGAGGCGCTGGGTTTCGGCGGAGAGGGCGTCAAGGTGGCGGACGACTTCAAGCTGAGAATCCGGTCCCATGAATGGGATTCGGAGGCTTCGAAGAACCTTCAACGAAACCGTTTTCTGAGCAGTGCCCGTAGCGCCATTCTCTGCTTGATCAAATACCGCTTTTGTCTGGAGGGCATAAAAAAGCCACTTGCTCACCATCCCTTGCTTTGGTCGGATGAGTCCGATGTGGCGCTGAAAACAAAATTTGTCGTCAAAGTCAATCAGGACGGGAATTCCGAACGATCCGGTGACGGTGTAAAGTAAGTCGCCTCTCTTCGGCCTTCTGTGTTCCTTTAGACCTGAAAAGTAGGCTTCGGGAACCATGAAGGTACTTGAGAAATCGACTTCCTTCGTGTTCTTCACGATGTTGGAAATCGTGATGAAAGGAATCCCCGATGGGGATTTCGGAGG
>SLGN01000071.1 GCA_007123695.1 Verrucomicrobiales bacterium | reverse complement strand
ATTCCCGGCGTCCCGCCGGCCGCCCACCGCTTCGGAAGGGATTTATCGTCCTCATGGTCACCATTCTCGGCTTCGCTTCCGGGGCGGCCCTCGCCACCTTCATCCTGCCCGTGGACAAATATGTCGCCTCGGCTCGTGCCTACCTCGATCAAAAACTCGGCACGTCTCCGGATACCACATCGATGACGTCGCGGTCGCCCCAGATCGAGACCCGCCCGGGATCCCAACCGTAAACGTCACAACGCAGACGCTCCGTTTTGGCAAGCGAAACGTCCTCCCTCCAACCCATGGACTTCGACCCGATCCTACCGACTCGCGACGACGACGATTTGTTTCCACCGGATCGGACCACCGGTTCCGGGTCCCCCAATCCAGCAAGGTCCGGCGCTCCGTTCCTCTGGACGGTCGCCGATTCGACCAGTCCGCGCTCCGTTCTTCTCGGAGACGACGAGCCACCTGCATCTTCAGGAGGATCGTGGAAAAGCGGGGTTCTTAAGCCCAAGCACGCAAGCAATTGCCAATTTCTCCGAGAGAAGGAGGAAGACGCTCCCGAATTCAGCCCCGACGGACTCGCCCAGATGCTCTATCGGGAAAAGGTTCTCCGAGAGGAATTTTCTCTCCGCTCCCCCTCCTCGCACGCACCGCCAACCGCAGCGGCACCGCAAGAAGCTCCGTCCCCCGTCGTCGGTAGCGAGGCAAGTCCGGCCGCGGGCTTTCTCTCCAAGCCGACGCGGCGCACACGCCATTTCCTGCAGCGTTATCGCCGGGACGGCGGCCAGCCTTCCGCCAGGTCGCTCCGCAAACTCGCCTGGGTTCTCGCGGTCGCCCTGACACTGTGTCTCGCCGGCTTCGTCGGAAGCGCCCTTCCCAACATCGGCGGCATCGGCGAAAAGATCGGCCAATGGAAGCGGACAGCCATCGAATGGCTCGAGCCGGGAACCGGCGTGTTCGACTACCTGCCTTCGGCCATCCGACCGGAACAAATCGCCCAGCGGGAATAGAAACCAGCCGGAGGCGAGGCGTCGGCGCAGGAATTCCATGGGAAAAGCCCCAAGCCTCCCCCCCCACCGGACCCTGTCCACCTAGCGGGCCATGTAGGGCAGCGACGCCGCCGTCGCGGCGACCTCGTCGGCCCCGTCGAGAAGATCGCCGATCGGATCCCAACGTCCCGAGAGGAAAACCTCCCGCGCCGAGCGCGGAATCTCCACGGTGATGGTGCGGTCGCCGAAGCGCACCGTCTCGGCCTCGACGTCGATGACCACTTCAAGCGACGGATCGGCCTCGACCGCCTCCATCAGCGCCTCGATGTCCCCCGCCGACGCCATCACGCAGGGCATGCCGAGCGTGGCGCAGTTGCCGAAGAAAATCTCCGCGAAGCTCTGCGCGATCACCGCCCGGAAACCGGCCTTGCTGATGGCCTGGGGGGCGTGTTCCCGCGAACTTCCGCAACCGAAGTTGATCCCCGAAACGAGGATGCTCGCCCCGGCAAAGCGGGGATCGTTCAACGGATGCTGCTTCGGGTTGCCGTCGGACTCGTGCCGCGCGTCGTAGAAGAGATATTCCCCCAGACCGTCGAAGGTGACGCACTTCATGAAGCGCGCGGGAATGATGCGGTCGGTGTCGATGTCCGAACCCGGGACGGGAACGGCGCGGCCGGAGACGGTGGCGATCTTCTTGAGAGGCATGGGAAAAGACGGAAAACAAAGACCCTACCCGTCGCCCGCAACACCTGCAAACTCAAGCGGAAATGCGGAGGGAGCCTTTTCCCTTTGCTCTTGCCGCTTCCTCCGCGACAATAAAAGCGACATGTCCACGCCCTTCATCCACGACGACTTCATGCTGCAGACGCAGGCGGCACGCGAACTCTACCACCACTTCGCCAAGGACGAGCCCATCCTCGACTTCCACAACCACCTTCCGCCGGACCAGATCGCCGCCGACCACCGCTTCGCCGACCTCTACGAGATCTGGCTCGCGGGCGACCACTACAAGTGGCGTGCCATGAGGGCCAACGGCATCGCCGAAGACCGCATCACCGGCGCCGCCTCCCCGCGCGACAAGTTCGACGCCTGGGCCGAAACCGTGCCCCACACCCTCCGCAACGCCCTCTACCACTGGACCCACCTCGAGCTCTCGCGCTACTTCGGCTTCGACGGACTCTTTTCGACCGACACCGCCGACGCCGTCTGGGAAAAGGGCCTCGAAACGCTCGCCCAGCCCTCGCATTCCTGCCGCGGACTCCTCCAGCAGAGCCGGGTCAAGGCTCTCTGCACCACCGACGATCCCACCGACTCGCTCGAGCACCACCGCGCCATCGCCGCCGATCCCGACATCGACGTGCGCGTCTACCCGACCTTCCGCCCCGACCGGGCGCTCTGGATCGACGACACCGACGGCTTCAACGCCTACGCCGACAAGCTCTCCGAAACCAGCGGAATCGACTGCGGCACCTTCGAGGGCTTCAAGGACGCCATCCGCGCCCGCCACGACTTCTTCCACGAACTCGGAGGTCGCCTCTCCGACCACGGACTGCACCACCTCTTCGACGCCGAGTGCGGCGAAGCCCAAGCCTCCGCCATCTTCGACGAGGTCCGCGCCGGAGGTTCCGCCGACGAGGGCGAGGCCGAGGCCTTCGGCGCCTACCTCATGCTCTACTTCGCCGAACTCAACGCGGCGCGGGGCTGGACCATGCAGCTCCACCTCGGGGCCGAGCGCAACAACAGCCAGCGACTCCACGAACGGCTCGGGCGCGACGTCGGCTGCGACTCCATGGCCGACTGGAACCACATCGCCGCCCTCCGCCGCTTTCTCAACACCCT
>SLGN01000322.1 GCA_007123695.1 Verrucomicrobiales bacterium | reverse complement strand
TGGGTGAGAGCGGCATCCGCCCGATGATAGGCGGGATGTTTGACACGGAGGGCCGGAAACCTCTACACAAGCGAGATCGGGTGGCCAAATCGCCGCTCGAGCCGGAGGCGCATGTCGGAAGGCACCCTGGAGCCAGCGGGCTTCTTCGAATTCGATCTCGCCCGAGGCGCCGTGCGCGCGCGGGGCGGCGAGCGTGTCTTGCTCGTCCCGGACACCGTGCTCGGGCCCCTGGTCGCGAGCGCCGTGCAGGCGGGCGACCTCACCGTCTTGCGCCGGCTCGGGCGACAGCTCGGTGAGCAGGCTCGCGCCGGGCTGGGCGATCCCTCGTCGCGTTCCGTCGCGGACGTCTTCGGGCGTCTCGCCGACCTGCTCGCGCTCTTCGGCTGGGGTCACCTCGAGATCGAGCGCTGGGGTCCTGCCCTGCTCGCGCGGCTCGAAGAGGCGCCCGGCCTCGACGATGGCTTCCTGGCCGTCGCCGCTCTGCTCGGCGGGCTGATCTCGGCCACCAGCGGACACGAGGTCGCCTGTGTGCCCGTTGACCAGGAGGGCAGCTTCCTCGTCGTCCACCCCAGCATCGCGCAAGAGGTCTGGAAGTGGGCGCGCGCCGGTGATGGGGTCGCCTCGATCGTCGGTCGGCTGGAGGTCGGCTCGTGAGCGCCGCCGCCGAGGTCACCAAGCTCGAGGCGCTGCTCGAGCGAGTCCAGAGCCGGCGGAAGCCGCTCGACGCCGTGGCGCGCTCGTCCGCCGCATCGCCTCGGGTCCCGAGCGCGGACGCCGCCCCGAAGGTGGCGGCGCCCAAGCGGGTGTCGCCGACGCCGATGGAGCAGGCGATCGAGGTCGAGCTCGATACGCGCGAGCCCGAGATCGAGGTCGATGTGCAGCCGGCTCTCCAACTCGACGAGGTGGCCCAGACCGCGCCGGTCGGGACGCCGGCCCCGTCTGCCGATGCGGCCGAGCCCATCCCGCTCGAGCGCGCACCGGTGCGTGCGCCGGTCATGCGGGTGAGCGCGCCTCGCGGGCCGATCGGAGCCGAGACCTTCGGCGAGGCGTTGGCGCGAGCACTCTCGCTGCGCGCGCGCTGAGGGGGCCTCGTGCTGCTCGCCGTCGATGTCGGCAACACCCACACCGTCCTCGGTCTCTACGAGGGCGACTCGCTCGCTCACGATTTTCGCATCGAGTCGAGTCACCGGCGGACGCGCGACGAGCTGCACGTGCTCTTGCGCTCGCTCCTCGACGTGGTCGGTGTGGCTCCGGCCGCGGTGGACGGCGCGATCCTCGCTTCGGTCGTCCCGGCCCTCACCGAGCCCCTCGTCGAGGCGCTCAGCCGGGCCTTCAGCGTGCGACCGCTCGTCGTCGGGCCCGGGATTCGTACGGGGATGCCCATCCTCTACGAGAGCCCACGCGAGGTGGGAGCCGATCGCATCGTCAACGCCGTCGCGGCCTACGAGCTCGTCGAGGGCGCGGTCATCGTCGTCGACTTCGGGACCGCCACCACCTTCGACGTGATCTCGGGGCGAGGGGAGTACCTCGGCGGCGTCATCGCGCCGGGCATGCAGATCAGCGCGGAGGCGCTCTTTCAGCGGGCCGCGAAGCTTCCCCGGGTCGCGCTCGAGAAGCCGCCCCGGGTGATCGGTCGCAACACGGTCAACTCCATGCAGGCGGGCATCGTCTTCGGCTACGTCGGCCTGGTCGACGGGATGGTCGAGCGAATCCGCGAGGAGCTCGGCGAGGATCCGGCCGTCCTCGCGACCGGTGGGCTCGCCCGGCTGATCGGACGGGACTCGAAGACGATCGAGCGCATCGAGGAGGACCTGACCCTCGAGGGCCTGCGGATCCTCTACGAGCGAAATCGAGACACCTGAATCGCGCCGTGCCGACCCGGTGCTCCTCGGGTAGTCTCCGGCCCCCATGATGGAGCCGACCACGCCATCGGAGCTCACCCTGCGTTGGACCGAGCTCGGCATCGACGCCCCGAGCCCCTCCGCGGGCTCGGTCGCGGCGACGTTGCGAGGCCAGCTCTCTCTGTCGAGTGAGCCGGTGTTGCCGGCGCTCTTGGAGCCCCGAGGCGACGAGGGGCCGGACATCGAGCTCCGCGACGTGCTCGGCGAGGGCGGCACGGGAATCGTCAATCGCGCCGTGCAGCTCTCGCTCGATCGGGACGTGGCGGTCAAGCGGGTGAAGGAGGTCGCCTCGCCAGCCGCGGGCGCTCGTCTGATGTTCGAGGCGCGAGTGACGGGGAGCCTCGAGCACCCGAACGTCGTCCCGGTGCACGCGCTCGGTCGCGACGAGTCGGGCCGCCCGATGATCGTGATGAAGCGCGTCGAGGGGCGCTCCTGGAACGAGTTGCTCGAGGAAGCGAGCGATGACGAGCGGCGCACCGAGGCCTATCTCAGGCTCCACGTCGGCATCTTGATCCAGGTCGCCCGCGCTCTTCACTTCGCCCACTCGCGGGGCCTGCTCCATCGCGATGTGAAGCCCGAGAACGTGATGCGTGGCCCCTTCGAGGAGGTCTATCTCGTCGATTGGGGGAGCGCCGTGAGCCTCGAGCGTCGTCGCGGCGTGCCCTTCGTCGGCGACGTGAGACGCATCGAAGGCACGCCGGTCTACCTCGCGCCGGAGATGGCCGCCGGCGATGGTGCGGCGATCGATGTCCGCACCGACATCTACCTCCTCGGGGCGAGCCTGTGCCACGCCCTCACCGGTCAGCCACCGCACCAGGGGGAGACGCTGATCGCCGTGCTCGCTCGCGCTTTCGAGTCCGCGCCGCCGTCGCTGCCCGGGGTCCCACGGGAGCTGGTGGAGATCACGCGCCGGGCGATG
>SLGN01000608.1 GCA_007123695.1 Verrucomicrobiales bacterium | reverse complement strand
GCACCGGCTCCGCATCCGGCCCGCCCAGGGCCGGGTCGCCGCGCTCTCCCTGAAAGTGCCCGAAGGCCTCGCCGTCGGCGATGTCGAGGGCCCGGTCGGCTCGTGGCAGTTCGACGCCGAGGCCGGCACCCTCGCCCTCTCCGTCGAGCCGCCCCGCACCGATGCTTTCGAGCTGACCGTCTCGACCCAGCGCGGACTCGGAGCCCTGCCCGCCGGACTCGACTTCGCCCCGGTGCGGGTCGAAGGCGCCGCCGGAGAAGTCGGTCTCGCCGCGCTCGCCTTCGGCCCCGACGCCCAGCCCGAGAACGCCGTCGCCACGGGCATGTCCGAGGTCAACCCGGGCGACTTCGACGCCGCGCTGCTGCCTGGCGAGGGCATGCTGCTGCACCGCGTCTACCGCTACGGCGCCGAGGAGGCCGCGGCCTCGGTGCGGGTCAACGCCGTCGCCCCCGAGGTGCGGGCGACGACCCGCCAGATCCTTTCCTTCGGCGAAGAGCGCATCGTCCTCTCCGTCGATCTCGGCGTCTCGATCACGCGGGCGGGGCTCTTCCAGCTCGGCTTCGAGCTGCCCGAAGGCTTCGAGGTCGAGTCGCTCAGCGGCCCCGCCCTGCGCCACTGGGCCGAGGTGGAAGAAGAGGGCCGACGCTCCGTGGTGCTGCACCTCAACGGACGCACCCTCGGCGAGCACCGCTTCTCCATCGCCCTCGCGGCGGTCTCCCCGGCCGACGAGACCGAGTGGACCATGCCCAACCTCGTGCTGCGCGAAGCCTCGCGGCAGAGCGGCGAGCTGGTGGTGCGCCCCGACGCCGGCATCCGCCTGCGGGCCACCGAGCGGGCCAACCTTTCCGAAGTCGATCCCCGCGAGCTCGGCGGCAGCGCCCGCGACGCCCTCGCCTTCCGCCTGCTCCAGCGCGACTGGACTCTCGTCCTCGGCGTCGACCGGCTGGAGCCGTGGATCACCGGGCAGGTCCTCCACTCCACCACCCTGCGCGAAGGCCAGACCCGCACCAACGTCGCCGCCCTGCTCAAGGTCGAGAACGCCGCCATCCGAGAGCTGCGCCTGCGCCTGCCGGGACTCGGCGAGGAAGAGGCGAAGACGCTCCGCGCCAGCGGGCCCGCCGTGGGCGACCTCGTGCGGGTCGAGCCGGACTCCGACGAATGGGAGCTGCGCTTCCAGCGCCGCATCGTCGGCGAGACCCGCGTCCAGCTCGAGTTCGAGCGGCGCGGCGAGCGCGAAGACGGCGCCGAGGCGCTCGTGCCGATCGAGCTGCCCGAGGTGCGCCAGCCCGCCTACTTCTTCGCGGTGCGGCCGGCGGGCCGTCTCGAAGTCTCCGCCGCCCCTCTGCCGGCCGGCTGGCAGACGACCGAGTGGACCGCCGTGCCCGCGCCCCTGCGCGAGGCGGGGGGCGAACGCACCACGCCCGCCCTGACCCTGCGCGCCAGCCAGCCCGAAGAAGCCGCCTCGGTCGTGGCGAAACGCCACTCCCTCGCCGAGGCCCTGCGGCTGCGCGTCGCGGGCGGACGCATCACCACCCTGCTCTCCCCCGCCGGCGACGAACTCAGCTCGGTCGAGCTCTCTATCGACGTCGTCCAGCGCAGCAGCCTCTCCGTCGGCCTGCCCGAAGGCGGCGAACTGCTCCACCTCTTCGTCAACGGGGAAAGCGTCCACTTCGTGCGGGAAGGCGACGCCTGGAAATTCTTCATTCTGCCGGGAGCCGCCGCTCCGGGAGCCGCCGCTCCGGGAGCCGCCGCTCCGGGCTCCGACGCCGCCGGCCGCAGCGCCGAGGTGCGCTTTTCCTACGTCGTGCCCGCCCCTGCCTCCGGCTCGCGCCGCGGGCGCGCCGCGCTCGCGACCCCGGTCCTCGGCGTGCCGGTGGAGAACCTCGAGTGGGATGTCGTGCTGCCCCCGGGGATGGAACTCGTCCGCGCGGCGGGCAACCTCGTTCCCCGCGGCAGCGAAGACCTCGGCATCTTCGACCGCGAGCGCTACCTCGCGAGCGCCCGGGCCCGCAGCGAGGACGAGAGCCGCCGCGCCAACGCCCTGCTCGACGAGGCCAGCGCGCTGATCCAGAGCGGCGACCAGGCGCGCGCCCGCGAAGCCCTCAGCAACGTGGCCCGGGGCTTTTCGCTCGACGCCGCCTCCAACGAGGACGCCCGCATCCAGCTCGAGAACCTGCGCACCCAGCAGGCCGTCGTCGGGCTCAACACGCGGCGCCAGCGCTTCGCCTACGAGCAGATCGGCCATGGCGGAGAGGCCGTGGTGAACCAGGACCTCATCGAAGCCGCCGCCAACAACCGCGTCCTCACCGAGGGCGAGCTGAACTTCCGGCCCGACGAGCTGCCCCAGATCCTCCTCGGCAACACCGGCGACGAGAACGCCAGCCTCCAGCGGATCGCCGGCAGGATCGTGCGCCAGCAGGAGGGCGACGAACCGCTCGCCCGGCCCATGGGACTGGTGCTGCCCTCCGAGGGCACCGTGCATCGCTTCGAGCGCGCTCTCTCCACCGCCGAGGGCGCCCCGCTCGCCCTCGAGATCGGCTTCGCCCCGCAGCACCGCTTGCCCTGGTGGCGTGCTCTCGCGGGCGTCGGTCTGCTCGCCCTGCTCGCCGGCTTCCTCTCGGCGCGGTTCCGCGAAGCCGGCTCCCAGGCCGGTTGATGGAGGGAGCGGTGGGGGCGAGGTGGAGTGATGGAGTGATGGAGTGATGGAGGGGTCGGATGGAAGGATGGGGCGTCCCGCCCGGGACGCAAGATGGTAGCCGGGGGTGGACCGAGCGAAGCGAGGGGAACCCCCGGACCTTCGGACACCATTTCAGAGCGCCCCG
>SLGN01000452.1 GCA_007123695.1 Verrucomicrobiales bacterium | reverse complement strand
GTGGCGACACCGATCGCGGCGAGGAGACGCAGCACGAGCTTCTGCACGCCGAAGACGGTGGCGAAAAGGTCGTCCATCTCGGCCTCGGGCGAGACGAGCTGGGGTCCGCCGGGCTTGCCGTAGCGGCCCTTGAGAAGCGCCTGGGCCTTGGCGTCGGCGGGCACCACGATGGCCCCGCCCACGGGAAAGTCGGCCATGTCGCCGTGGAAATGGAAGCTCTCCTCGTTCTCCTCGGTGATCTCGTTGTAGTGGACCACGGAGGCGTTGAGGGCCACGGCGCCGGCGCGCTCCCCGTCGGCGGAAGCGTCGGGCAGCCTCGCGTCGGGCCCCAGTTCCTCGACGTCGTCGTGTCCGTGGCCGAGCCCCTCGATGATCCAGGCGGTGCGCAGATCGACGAAGAGGGCCTCGTCGTCGGGCGTTCCCGTGGGGGCGAGGACGCCGACGACGTGCATGCGGAGCGGGTAGACCCCGGCGATGTCGAAGAGCGCCTCGGGGGTGGAGACGATGCGGTCGCCGGGAACGATGCCCCCCTCGCGGGCCGCCGCCGCCCCCACGACGCATTCGCCCAGCCTCGCGAGGCCGCGGCCTTCGGCGATCTCGAGCCCCCGGAAATCGAAGTAGTCCAGGGTCGTTCCCACGATGCGCCGGCCGCCCGCCGAGAAGCGCGGGTAGAGGGGAATGGCCTCGGCGAGCCCGCTGTCCTCCACCGCCTCGACCTCTCCGTAGGCGAGCGGCGCGATGCGTGGCTTCGTGAAGTGGAGCCCGTTGAAGACCAGCTCCAGAGGGCTGCCCGCCTGGCCGAGGAGCAGAGGCGTCTGCGCCGCCCGCGCGCGGAGCTGCGCCTCGGCGGCGCGCACGAAGAGGGCAACTCCCGCCGGGAGCAGCCAGACCAGCGAGAAGGCTGCGACCAGCAGCGCGGTCTTGGCCAGATTGCGCCTGAGGTAGCGCGAGCCGAGATGGAGTACGCCGGGCAGGTTCATGCGGTGCCTCCTTTCCGCAGGGCGAGAACGTCGACGACGCGGTCGAAGCGGGGCAGCAGCATGGGATCGTGGGTGATCATCAGCACCGTCGCGCCGATCCGCGCGGCCTCGTCGAGGAGCAGGGAGACGACGCGGTCCTGGTTTTCCGGATCGAGGTTGCCGGTGGGCTCGTCGGCGAGGAGAAGGCGGGGCGAAGTGACCAGTCCCCGGCAGAGGGCGGCCCGCTGCCTCTGCCCCTGCGAGAGGCGGCCGGGCAGCTTCGCGAGCTGGTCGGCGCTGCCGGCGCGGCCGGCCCGCTCTTCGCAGCGGGCGGCGGCGGCGGCATCGACGGCGCCGCAGGCCCCGACCCGGAACGGGACGAGGATGTTCTCGCGCACGGTGAGGTAGTCGAGCAGCTCGAAGCCCTGCGGCACCAGCCCGATGTTGGCGAGGCGGTAGCGCTGACGCGCAGCGAGCGGCTGCGCCGAGATCTCGAAGCCGTCGATGGAGACACGCCCCGCCGCCGGACGCAGGATCCCCGAGACGAGGTTGAGCAGGGTCGTCTTGCCGCATCCGCTGGGACCGACGAGAGCGACCCGTTCGCCCGCGCCGACCTGGAGGCGGTCAAGCCGCAACTCGAAGGGGTCGCCGGGATAGGCGAAGCGGAGTTCCTCGCACAGGATCATGGCGAACCTCCCTCCGTTTCGGCGGCGACGGCCCGCCGCGTCGTCTTCTGGACCCGCTCCTCGTCGAGCAGGGCGAGAGCGGCGATCTTCCACGTTCCGGCCTCGGGGCGGAGCGTCATCTCGGCCTCGTAGCGATTGGTGCGCTCGTGGGTGTGGCCCCAATGGGTGAGTTCGCCGACAGTGACCCATTCCGCCCGGGTCCGAAAGCCGCCCGTCGAGGCGGTGTCGGCGGAAAAGTCGCCGCATTCCCTCAGGGCGATGTCGTAGACCCGCACCCGCGGACCGCCGAGATTTTCCAGCTCGAGCGAGGAGCGAACCTCGAGGTAGACCCGCTCGAGCAGTGGGCCGCCGACGCTGGCCGCGAGCGTGTCGTAGATCGAGGATTCGTCGCGGAAGTCGAAGGCGTGGTAGGTGTTCCGCAGCAGGGCGTAGACGAGGTCCTCGGCCGCCTCGCCCTGAGGCGCGACGAACTCGGCGCTGCGGTGCCCGAGCGCGAAGCCCCCCAGGGCGACGCCTCCGATTGCCAGCGCGCCGACCCAGGCGGGCGTCTTCGTCTGCCAACGCACCACCAGGACCGCCGCCGCCACGAGCATGGCGAGGGCGACGTAGACCAAGCGCCGCCAGGGCCGGGACTCGCGGAGCACCGGCGGCGGCACCGGCTCGCGTTCCGGCACGACGACCTCTCCGTCGAGCTTCCAGGAAAGGCGCCCCTCCCCTGGCTGGAGCAGCCGTGCGGCGGGCCTGCCGGAACTGGCGATCTCGCAGACGAGCCGCTCCTGGCCGGGGGCGAACCAATTCCACTCCATGTCGAAGGCCGCCACTCCGCGAAGCGGGGCCGAGAGGGTGAGTCCGGCGTAGCCTTCCGCGACGGGGATGGTCTCGCGCTCGTCGACGACGTAGCCGCGCTCGGGATCGGGAGCGAGGAAGCGCGCGCTGCGTTCGTCGAAGCGGATCTCCGAGCCGTCCGCCGCCGTGGCGGAAAAGCCGGTTTCAAAACGCTCCATCAGGCGCCCCAGCAGCTCGGATCTCGCCGCGCCGGAGACGGCGTCGTCGTCGAGCCCCCATTCGCCGCGGTAGGCGTCGATCTTGACGATGGCCTCGACCCGGAACTCGAAGGGCTCCACCGCGACGAAGGCCCGCACCGCCTCGACCGCCCCGGCAGCGGGGCAAATCGGCAG
>SLGN01000137.1 GCA_007123695.1 Verrucomicrobiales bacterium | reverse complement strand
CGGACTGGGGAGAGCTGCGGGTGCTGCGGGATTTGCAGAAGGATGTGATGGGGAAGTAGGGAGTGGATGATGCTCGGCACCTCGAGGGCGGTGGCTGTGCCGCTGGAATGCCTTCCACCACGTCATGGACCGCGAAATCCGACGCGAAGACATCTTCCTCGGCGAAGGGGAACGCTTCCGGTGGAGGAACGGAGAAACATTTCAAGTGAGGGGAGGAAATTTTAAGCTCTCGAAAACGGACGAACGAGTTCACACTCCCCTCCGGATCTCCACCCCCGCTGTTGACCTCCTTCGGACGCGTAGCTAGACTGACCGCACGTTGATGCCACCCGTCCCGAATCGCGCCGTCCGCCTTGCCGCCGCTCTTCTCGTGGCAAACGGGGTCAGAGAAGGGAACGGAGTCGAGGGGATGAGAAAGGAATTTTCGGCAGAGCAAGCGTGCTGAGGCGACCGAGCGTGGGTTGACTGGGCACCGCAGGCCGACCTCCGCCTTGCGACCGATCTCAACCGCCAACCAATCACGCGAAGAGCTCGTGGAAGACCTTGCCGTGGACGTCGGTGAGGCGGAAGTCGCGTCCGGCGTAGCGGTAGGTGAGCTGCTCGTGGTCGAAGCCGAGAAGGTGGAGGATGGTGGCGTGCAGGTCGTGGACGTGCATGCGGTTCTCGACCGCCTTGAAGCCGAATTCGTCGGTGGCGCCGAACTGGAAGCCGCGCTTCACCCCGCCGCCGGCCAGCCACATGGTGAAGCCGTGGTGGTTGTGGTCGCGGCCGAGCTTGGTGTTGGCGTCGTTGGCTCCGGGGGTGGGCAGCTCGACGGTGGGGGTGCGACCGAATTCTCCGCCCCAGATTACAAGGGTGTCCTCGAGGAGACCCCGCTGCTTCAGGTCGGTCAGGAGCGCGGCGATGGGGCGGTCGGCCTCTTCGCCGAGGCGGCCGTGGTTCTTGTGGATCTCGTTGTGGCTGTCCCAGGGCTGGCCCGCGCCGTGCCAGACTTGGACGAAGCGCACCCCGCGCTCGACGAGCCGCCGGGCGATGAGCATCTGGCGCCCTTGCAGGGTGTCGCCGTAGAGCTCGCGCACCGGAGCGGGCTCGCGCTCGACGTTGAAGGCGTCGGTGGCTTCGAGCTGCATCTTGTAGGCGAGCTCGAGGGAGTGGATGCGCGCCTCGGCGTCGGGGTCGAGGCCCGAGGCGGCGGCGTCCTGTCGGTTCATCTCCTGGATCAGGTCGAGCTGGCGGCGTTGCACGTCCATAGGCATGCGCGGGTTGCGGATGTCGGGGATGAGCTTGGCGACCTGGGTGTTCTTCGTGTCGATGTGGGTGCCCTGGTAGGCGCCGGGGAGGAAGGCGGAGCGCCAGTTCTGCGTCTCGACGATGGGGACGCCGCCGGGGCAGAGGGAGACGAAGCCGGGGAGGTTCTCGTTCTCGGTGCCGAGCCCGTAGGTAATCCAACTGCCGACGCTGGGGCGAACTATGTTGACGCGCTCGGCTCCGGTGTTCATAAGCATCAGCGAGGGCTCGTGGTTGGGCACGTTGGCGTGCATCGAGTTGACGATGCAAAGCTCGTCGACCATTTCCGCGACCATGGGGAAGAGGTCGCTGGCCCAGATGCCGCTCTCGCCGCGTTGCTTGAAGGTGAAGGGCGACTTCATCAGCGCCCCGGTCTTGCGCTCGGTCTTGAGGAGTTCGCCGGGAACCTCCTGCCCGTCGTACTTGGCGAGGGCGGGCTTGTAGTCGAAGGAGTCCACCTGCGAGGGACCGCCGTTGGCGAAGATGTGGATGACGCGCTTGGCCCGGGCGGGGAAGTGGGTCTTGCCGGGGGCGAGCGGGTTGAGGGAGCGGTCGCCCGCATTCAGCTGCGACAGGATCGGGCCGAGGCCGAGCGCTCCCATGCCCATGCCGGCACGGTGGAGAAAGGATCGTCGGGAGCAGTAGGTCATGGCGTCAGTCGTCGGTGGGGCAAATGGGCGAAGGGAGCAAAGGATCACGTGCTGGTCGTCTCGGGAAACTACGCTTCCGGGCATCGGTGCATACTGCCGCCAACACGTCCCCTCCTGCTTAAGAAAGCCCTTGGACCGAATCGGTTCAATCCCCAATTGCCCCGGCTAGGCGCTACGCCATCACCTCGAGGATCGGTTCGGCGCCTTCGACGCCGACGAGCTTGTGGTCGAGACCACCGAAGAAGAAGCTGAGGTGGTTGGGGTCGAGGCCCATCAGGGAGAGGATGGTGGCGTGGAGGTTGCGGACGTGGAAGCGGTCTTCGACGGCCATGGAGCCGAGCTCGTCGGTCTGGCCGACGGAGACGCCGCCCTTGATGCCGCCGCCGGCCATCCACATGGTGAAGCCGTAGCTGTTGTGGTCGCGTCCGGTCCCTTTCTCGTATTCTGCGGTGGGCTGACGGCCGAACTCGCCGCCCCAGACGACGAGGGTCTCGTCGAGCAGGCCACGGCGCTTGAGGTCCTTGAGCAGTCCGGCGATGGGCTTGTCGGTGGCGCCGGCGTGGAGGTTATGATTGGTCTCGAGGTCGCCGTGGGCGTCCCAGTTCTGGTCGTTGTGGGCGCCGCCGGAGTAGATCTGGATGAAGCGGGTGCCGCGCTCGACAAGGCGCCGGGCGAGCAGGCACTTGCGCCCGAAGTCCTCGGTCTCGGCTCGGTCCATGCCGTAGAGGGACATGGTCTCTTCGCTTTCCTCGTCGATGGCGATGGCCTCGGGAGCGGTGGCCTGCATGCGGTAGGCGAGCTCGTAGCTGGCGATGCGGGCGGCGAGGTTGCTGTTGTCGAAGCGGGGGGAAAGGTGCCCGGAGTTGAGGTGGTTGAGCGAGTCGATGAGAAGCCGCTGCTCGCCGGCGGGCATGCCCTCGACGTGCTCGAGGTTGAGGATGGGGCTGCCCTGCGAGCGGAAGACGGTGCCCTGGTAGCTCGCGGGCATGAAGCCGGAGGTCCAGTTCTTCGCCCCGGAGATGGGGCCGCCGCTCTGGTCGAGCATCACGACGTAGCCGGGCAGGTTCTCGTTGACCGAGCCGAGCCCGTAGTTGACCCACGAGCCGAGGGAGGGGTGCCCGCTGATGAGCGAGCCGCTGTTCATCATCAGCAGGGCCGAGCCGTGGATGGGCGAGTCGGCGGTCATGGAGTGGAGGAAGGCGATGTCGTCGACGCAGGCGCCGACGTGGGGGAAGAGGTCGGAGACGTACTTTCCGCACTCGCCGTATTGCCGGAACTTCCACTTGGGCTCGACGATGCGGCCTTCGTTTTTCTTGCCGCCGCGGCCGAAGGTCTTCACCGCGATGGTCTTGCCCTCCATGCCGACCATGCCGGGCTTGTAGTCGAAGGTGTCGATGTGGCTGGGCCCGCCGTACATGAAGAGGAAGATGACGCTCTTGGCCTTGCCGCGGACCATGGGCGGGCGCACCGCGAGGGGGTTGCCGCCGGAGGCGCGCGCGCTTTTGAAGAAGCCTTCCGCGCCGAGCAGACCGGTCAGGGCGAGCGCGGGGAAGCCGCCGCCGACGGTGCCGAGGAATTCGCGCCGGTTGAGGCGGCCGCAGAAGTTGGGCGTGGGGTGGGGTTTCATGGTCAGTCGAGGTAGAGAAATTCGTTCAAGTTCAGCGCCAGCAGGGCGACGCGGGCGAGGGCGTCTTCTTCGGAAAGGCCGGACGCTTCGCGAACGCGGTCATAAAAGCCTACCAGATGCTCCAGCTCGTCGGCGCGGGCATCGCGCTGGAGGACGAACCGCAGCCCGGCGGCGATCTGCGCGCGGGTGTCGGGAGCGGCGGACTGCATGCGCGCGGCGAGGATGCGGGCCTGGTCGTTGATGAAGCCGGAATTGAGCAGGCTGAGGGCCTGGGTCGGCACGGTGGTGGCGAAGCGGACGGCGCAGCCGGTGTCGGTGTCGGCCTGGTCGAAGTCCGCGAGCATCTGGTAGCGCAGGCTGCGCTTGACGTGGATGTAGAGCGAGCGCCGGAAATGCTCGGCGGGATCTTCGGAGACGGGCCATCCGGCTCCGGGGCGGGAGGCGGTGGCGAGGACTTCGCGGGGCAGCGGGGGATGGACCCAGGGTCCGCCGGAGGCGGGGTTGAGGTTGCCGGAGACGGCGAGGATGGAGTCGCGCAGCTCCTCGGCGGCGAGGCGGCGCATGTCCTGCCGCCAGAAGTGGAGGTTGCGCGGATCCTTTTCCAAGCTGGCCGAATCGGGTTCGGAGGACATGCGGTAGGCCCGGCTGTGCAGGATGAGCCGGTGCATCGCCTTGATGTCCCATCCGCTCTCGACGAAGCGGACGGCGAGCCAGTCGAGCAGCTCGGGATGGGTGGGCTGCTCCCCGAGCCGGCCGAAGTCGGAGCTGCTCGGCACGATGCCGCGGCCGAAATGGTGCTGCCAGAGTCGGTTGACCATGACGCGGGCGGTGAGGGGGTTGTCGGGGTGGACGAGCCATCGGGCGAGGGCGAGGCGGCGGCCCGAGCTGGCCTTTTCGCCCCGGACGACGGGCTCGGCCGCGACCGGGCCGGGTTCGCTGTCCTGGCCGGAGAGCACCGCGGGCACGCCGGGCTGCATGGGGCGCCCGGGGGCGTGGGCGCTGCCGCGGGCGTGGATGGGCATGGGGCCGGGGTCGGGGCCGGATTCGGCGACGGCGTTCAGCGGGGTGCCGGTCTCGGCCTTCCGCCATTTGGCGATCTCGTCGTTGACCTGCCGGTAGTCGGCGACGAGGTCGCGTCCGCCGTGGCGGCGGATGGCCGGGGCGAGGTCCTTGAGCCCCGGGCCGGCGAGCAGGTTTTCGAGGGAGTCCCCGCCGAGTCCGGCGCGCAGGGCGAGGTCGATGTAGCGGTAGCCTCCACGGCCTCGGCAGTGCACCGCGACGACGTTCCGCCCGGTCTGGAGGGCGTCGATGGCGCGCCCCGGCAGCACGACGGTCTCGTAGTCCGACACGGCGCCGCGGGCCCGGTGCACGAGGGCGCCGTTGAGGTAGACCTCGACGTCGTCGGCGTGGCGGATCTGGAGCACGAGCGTTTCGGGCAGGGTCTGCAGGCCGAAGGTGGTCCGCATCCAGATGTCGGGCGCGGTCCACTCGGTCGAGGGCGTTGCCCCGGCGACCTCGCCGCCGCCGAAGCCGGAGCGGCCCTTGTACCAGGACTTGTTGAGGAAGCCGACTTCGCGCCAGTCGTCGCTGGGCGTTTCGGTGGTGTAGGTCCACTCGGCGCCGCCGTCACGTGCGTCCTTGACGAAGGTGGCGGCGGGCGCGCCTCCGTCCGGTTCGGGCAAGTTCGCTTTCTCAAGAGCCTCGCGGATCCGGGCGACGAGTTCGCCTCGCTCCGCGGCGAGGGAGGCGAGGGTCTCGCGCCGCTTGCGCTCGAAGGCTTCCTTCTCCCCGGGAGCGGCCCAGTGGACGAGGGTGCCCTCGGTGCGGTAGTGGGTGACGCCCTTGAAGAAGGCCATGAAGGCGTAGTAGTCCTTCTGCGAGACCGGATCGGCCTTGTGGTCGTGGCAGCGCGCGCAGTTCAGGGTGGTGGCGAGGAAGGTCTCGCTGGTGACCTGGACGTTGTCGGCGAGGACGTCGTAGACGTGCTGCTCGCGGTCGGCGGGCTCGTCGTCCCACTGCATCAGCCGATGGTAGCCGGTGGCGACGAGCGAGCGCATCGTCGGCTCGGCGATCTCGTCTCCGGCGATCTGCTCGATGACGAACTGGTCGTAGGGCAGGTTGTCGTTGAAGGCGTCGACGACGTAGTCGCGGTAGCGCCAGATGTGGGGCTTGGGGTTGTCGCGTTCGAAGCCGTTGGATTCGGCGTAGCGGACGAGGTCGAGCCAGTGGCGGGCCCATTTCTCCCCGTGCTGGGGACGTGCCAGCAGGTCTTCGGCGGCGGCGCTCCAGGCAGCCTCGGGATCGGTGGCGGAGGCGGCGACGAAGGCATCGACCTCGTCGGGGGTCGGAGGCAGTCCGACGAGATCGTAGTGGAGCCGCCGGATCAGCGAGGCGGGCGGCGCGGGTGGATTCGGCGCGAGGCCTTCGCGATGCAGCTGGTCGTAGAGGAAGGCGTCGATGCCCCCGTCGTTCCACGCCGGATCGGCGACTTCGGGGGCGGCACGCCGGTCGACGGCTCGGTAGGCCCACCACTGCCGGTCTTCGTCCTTGACGGTGAAGCCGCGCCGCTCCCGCGAGCTGCCCTTGATCTCGAGCTCGGGATCGTAGGGCGCGCCCATTTCCAACCAGTGGGCGAGGACGGCGATCGAGTCGTCGGGCAGCTTGCCGCGGGGCGGCATCTGGTGGTCGGCGTCTTTGTAGCTGATCATCTCGAGCAGCACGCTGGCACCGGGATCGTCGGCGACGTAGGCGGGTCCGTAGTGCCCGCCGTGGAGCAGGCCCTCGCGGCTGGTGATGCGGAAGCCGCTCTTGAGCTCCTCCTCGCCGCCGTGGCATTGGAAGCAATGCGTCCGGAGCAGGGGGTGGACCTTCTCGGCGTAGTAGCGGCGGCCTTCTTCGCCAGTCTCCGCGCCAAGGCGCGACGGCAGGGTGCCGAGCGCCATGGCGATGGAGGCGAGTGCGACGATGGAGGCGGGAGGGCGCATGCGGGATGGACGAGTCCTTTTCTCTGGGACCACCGTTACGGTAGCTTCGTTCGCGGGAATCCGCCTGTTCCTCCGCGACATGGTTTTGTAAAGATGCGACATTTCCCCCCGCTGACGCTTGGCGCGATCGCGCGGCGTCGGGCAAGCGGATCGCGGATCCGGTGCGTCTCCAGGAGCCGATCCGGGTCCGCGCGATGACGCTCGTTGCGGCATGTCCGACCTTGGGCGAGCGTATCTCCGGTATGTTTCGTGTTCGAAAAATCCTCCGTCGTGCCGCAAGGCTCGCGGTGTTCCCCGGGAGTTTGCTGCTCGCCGCGACCGCATCGGCGGTCGAGGGAGAGCCCGCCGCGCCCACCTTCACCTCCGAGCAGATCGAGTTCTTCGAAAAGCGAATCCGTCCGGTGCTGGCGGAGAATTGTCTCGACTGCCACACCGGCACCAAGGCCAAGGTCGGCCTCAGGCTCGACCACCGCGCCGGCTGGCTCAAGGGCAGCGACTACCGCGCCGTCATCGATCTTGCCGACGCGGAAAAGAGCGTGCTGGTGCGCGCCGTGCGCCACTCCGGCGAGGACGGAGTACCGGAGATGCCGGAAGACGCGCCGAAGCTGCCACCCGAGGCGGTGGCCTCGCTGGTGCAGTGGATCCGGATGGGGCTGCCGTGGCCCGACGAGGCGGTGCCCGAAGAGCTCGGCGACCCTGCCAGCCACTGGTCTTTCCAGCCGGTCCGTCCGGCAGAGCTGCCGACCGACGCCGGGCATCCCATCGACCATTTCATCCGGCGCGCCCAGGCCGAGGCGGGCGTCGAGCCGGCCCCGCGGGCCGACCGTGCCACCCTCTACCGCCGCGTCCATTTCGACCTGCTCGGGCTGCCGCCCAAATACGAGGAGCTGCGCCGCTTCGTCGAGGATCCCCGGCCCGAAGACGAGGCCTGGGCGGCTCTGATCGACCATCTCCTCGGCTCGCCGCATTACGGCGAGCGCTGGGCGCGCCATTGGATGGACGTGGCGCGCTACGCCGACACGAAGGGCTACGAGGGAGCCGGACGCGAGCGCCGCTTCATCTACAGCTACACCTACCGCGACTGGCTCATCCGCGCCTTCAACGAGGATCTGCCCTACGACCAGTTTCTCCTCTACCAGCTCGCCGCCGAGCAGCTCGTCGATGCCGCAGGACCGGAGCGGCACCACCTCGCCGCCCTCGGTTTCCTTTCCCTGAGCAAAAACGGCAGCCAGGACGAGATCCTCGACGACCGCCTCGACACCACGTTCCGCGGCACCATGGCCCTGACGGTTTCGTGCGCGAAATGCCACGACCACAAGTTCGACCCCATCCCGACCAAGGAATACTACGGCCTCTACGGCGTGTTCCTCAACTCGCTCACCATCGACACCCCGACCATCGGCGATCCGCCCTCCGGCCCCGATTACGACGCCTACCTCGTCGCGCTGGCGGAAAAGCAGAAGAAGATCGACGACTTCCTCGACCCCATCCTCGCAAAGCTGGCCGAGGAGCATCCCGAAATCGCCGGGAACCGCGGTGCCTTGATGGGCAAGGTGGCGCGCGACGACCGCCGCAAGCTCACCCGGCTCGAGGGCGAGCGCGACAAGTTCGTCGCCGACTCCGGCATGGAGGCCGACAAGGCCATCGTGCTGCGCGACCGCGATCAGCCCATCAACCAGCACGTCTTCATCCGCGGCAATCCCGGCCGTCGCGGCGAGCTGGCTCCCCGGCAATTTCTTTCCGTGGCCGCCGGGGGCGCGGAGCCCCGGCCTTTCGAACAGGGCAGCGGACGTCTCGAGATGGCCCGCGAGATCGTCAGCCCGTCCAATCCGCTCACGGCACGCAATCTCGTCAACCGGGTCTGGATGTGGCATTTCGGCGCGGGCATCGTGCGCTCCATCGACGACTTCGGCCTCGTCGGCGAGCGGCCCGACCACCCCGAGCTGCTCGATTGGCTCGCCCATTGGTTCCTCGAGAACGGATCCTCGGTGAAGGAGCTGCACCGTCTCATCCTCACTTCCGAGACTTGGAGGCAGCAGTCGGCCAATCCCAAGGCAGCGGAGAACGCCCTCGCCGATGCCGAAAACCGGCTCCTTTGGAAATTCCAGGCGCGGCGCCTCGACTTCGAGCAGATGCGCGACGCCATGCTCGACGTCGCCGGCAACCTCGACAACGCGATGTTCGGCCGCTCCGTCGAGATCCTCGAGCCCGGCTACGCCAACCGGCGCTCGGTCTACGCCTTCATCGACCGGCAGAACCTCAATCCCGCCTTCCGCAACTTCGACTTTTCCAATCCGCAGGAAACCACCGCCAAGCGCCCCCGCACCACCATCCCGATGCAGGCCCTCTTCACCCTGAACAACGACTTCGTCATGGACCAGGCCGAGATCCTCGCGCGACGTTCCGAGACCGAGCCCGACGGCGTCGCCGCCCTGCACCGCGCCGTCTTCGCCCGGGAACCCTCCGAGACCGACCGCCAGCTCGCCGAGAGCTTCGTCGCCCTTTTCGAGTCCGAGAAGGCCGCCGCCGAGAGCCGCCAGACCAACACCGAGTGGAGCTACGGCTGGGGCGAGGTGGACGAGGCGACCGGCGAGGTCGTCTTCCACCCCTTCGAGCATTGGGTGAAGAACGTCTGGCAGGTCGGGACCGAGCGCCCGCTCAAGAACGACCCGCTCAGCTACCTCTACGCCGACGGCGCCGGCAACACCCATCCCGGCCACACCTCCAAGCAGAGCGCCATCTACGAATGGCGCGCCCCCGACGACCTCGTCGTGTCCGTCTCCGGCGAGGTTCTGCGGCCGAACAAGGACAAGGGCAACGGCGTGCGCGTGCTCGTGGCGACCAGCGCGGCGGGCGTCGTCTTCGACCGGGTCCTCGACCCTTCCAAGGACCGGCTGCCCGTGAACTTGCCCGAGCTGAAGGTCGCGAAGAACGATCGCATCCACTTCATCGTGGATCCGCACGAAAACAATTCCAGCTTCGACTCGGTGAAATGGAACCCCCAGATCACCGACCTCGGCGGTCGTTGGCCGCGTTGGGGCATGGTCGAATCCTACTCCGGCCCCGCAGTCCCGGCGACGCCCTGGGGCGCCTACGCCCACGCCCTGCTGAACGCGAACCGGTTTCTCTTCATCGACTGAACGTGGCGGCACGGCAGCGAGGACAGTCGTCTGGCTTTTTGGCCGGGCCAACAGGGTTGGGTGGCGAAACGGTCGGGAAAAAGCGATCCGAAGGCTCTTTCGGAGCCGAATCGCAAAAACTTTGAAAGAACACCTGTCGACCATCCGTAGGGAAGGGGGCGGCGTGCAGAGTGCGTGGTCCGCAGCGGGCGCGGGGCCCTCCCCACCCCGCACGATCCCTCCCACCCCGACTCTCCTCCATGCCTCCAAATAGCCTAGCAGCCCATCGAATCCCGCAGTCTCCGAGCATCGCCCGACCGTGTCCCATGATCCTGGGCGGTCGATCCGGCATTGCCAATCTCTTCCGCTCCCCCGTCGCCAGGGGGGCGCGCCTCGCCGTTCTCGGCTTGTCCGCCCTTCTTCTCTCCTGGTCCGCGAAACCGGTTTCCGCCGCCGACGAGGACGGGCAGATCTGGATCGGCTGGTTCAACGAGGGCACCTTCAAGTTCAACGACAACGTAGGCTGGTGGTTGGAGGGCCAGACCCGCTGGCGCGACGTCGGCGAAACCTACCACCAGTTCCTCGTCCGCCCCGCTCTGGGCTACTGGTTCGACGACTCCTCCGCCGCCTGGGTCGGCTACGCCTATTCGCGGGTCTTCAACGACGACGGTCCCCGGGGCGAGCACCGCTCCTGGATCGGCTACAACTTCTACTGGCCGGGCATCAAACCGCTTTCGGTGATTCTGCGGACCCGTTTGGAGCAGCGCTGGTTCGACAGAAGCAACGAGGTCGGGCACCGCATCCGCCAGCTCGTCCGCGTCTCCCATCCCATCGCCGGCCTCCGCAACGTCGACTGGGTCCTCCGCAACGAGACCTTCTTCTACCTCAACAACACCGACTTCGGCGCCCTGCAGGGATACGAGGACAACCGAGCCTTCATCGGCATCGCGATCCACCGCCACGACAAGTCGAGGATGGAGTTCGGCTACATGAACAAGTTCGGCCGGGGGCGGCCCAACGACACCATCGACCACATCATCGCCGCCAGCCTCTACATGAAGTTCTGATCGCTCAGAACACCAGCGTGGCGGCGAGCTGCACGAAGCTCGCCACCGGATCGG
>SLGN01000235.1 GCA_007123695.1 Verrucomicrobiales bacterium | reverse complement strand
TTCGCCTGGGTCGCCGTCAGCTCGGTGATCTTCTTGATGCCTTCGGCGTCGAGGATGTTCTGCGGATCGAGGTTCTCGAGCTGGGTCTGCTCGAGGAAGTCGATGGCGCAGTCGTCGAGGGTGAACCCGTTGAGATCGGTGCCGATGACCTTCAGGATCTCCTCCTTGAAGTGGTCGCGCTCGTTGTAGAGCTGGACGAAATCGAAGTGCTTGCCCACCGTCTTGAGCGCCTCGGAGAACTTCGCGTCGAAAAGGCCGCGGATCGTGTCGACGCTGGAGGCCCGCTGGCAGCCGATGCTCTGTGCGACGCGCAGGACGTCGTCGCTTGTCTTGGAGACGCGCACGAAGAAGGCCACCTTGATGTCGGCCCGGATGTTGTCGAGGCAGATGAGGCCCTCGGTGCCGCGCCGCTCGATCTCGACGCGCTTCAGCGAGATGTCCATGTACTCGGCCTGGTGCGCCACCGGGATGACGAGCATGCCGTTGAACGACACCCTCGTCCCGCCGATGCCGTTGCGCACGATGGCCTGGCCCTGCTGCACCTTGCGGAAGAAGCGCGAGAAGAGCACCAGCACCCCGAAGAAGATGCCGATGGTGACGACGGCGATGAAAAGAGCGGCGCTGCCGAGGAGTTCGGCGACGGCGAGCGGGAGGGCGGAAGGTAGCGGCAGGTTCATGTCGGTTCGGTTTCGTTGCTGGAGGAAAAAGTCGCGTCCTCGGCCGGGGCCGGCTCGACGAGATAATGGGCTCCGTCTTCGGACCGGGCCACGACGCGGGCGCGGTCGCCCTTCCGCAGCGGGGCGGCGCCGGGCCTGACGCGGACGTTGAGGACCACCGGCGCTCCTCCCCCGCCGATCTGGAGCCGCCCGAAGGTCTCGTCCACCTTCGAAGTCGTCACTTGCCCAAGACGGTCCACGACGTCGACTGCCTCGGTGTCGGCGTCGGCCATGGCGGCGAAGAGCCGTCCGACCGGAATCGTGACGATGCGGGTGACGATCAGCCCGATGCCCGAGGCGGGCAGGAAGAGCAATACCGCCCTCCCCATGGAGCGGTCGCCCGGTTCGCCGTTGAGCTCGTAGTTGAGCAGCAGCGAAGCCGCCCAGGTGAAGAGGGCGGCGAAGCTACCCCAGACCGCGATCGGCACCTTGGCGAAGCCGAGCCAGCGCCCCGCCGAGACCCACGCTCCGCCCAGCGCCGAAGCTCCGGGGGCCGACTCGCCGGTGCCGGGCAGATCGCCCCCCTCGAGAATGCTGCTGTCGAAATCGATGCCGCCCACCGCGACGGCGAGCCAATAGAGAATGACGAAGCCGAGCACGATGGTGGCGGGTAGCTGGTGGGAGCTGATCGCTTCCTGGAAAAGTTGGGTCATCGCGCCGCTCATGGTTCCGTCGTCGTGGAAAACGTGGCCGAATGTAGAGGGTTCCCGGCTGTCTGGCGATTCCAAAACGGCAATGTTTTGCGTTTCGCGCGATGTGGTCGCCCGAGCCAATGGAGCGCTGCGAAAGCGATTGACATCGACGAGCGCTCCGGCTAGATCGCTTCGCCCCGTGCGCCCGAAATGACGAATCTCCTTCCACTTCCCCGTCCCCTTCGCCTTGCTGCTCCGTTCCTGCTGCTTGCTGGAGCGCTCGGAAGTTCGATCCATGCCGATGACACAACGACGGCCGCGACGAAGGTGCTGGAAACGGAAGGCTTGGTGACCTTCTGGACCTTTTCCGAAGAAGCCGGAACACCGCGCCGCGGCCTGGGACCGCATCCCGCCGAGCTCAAGGAGGCGGCGGGAGCGGTGGAGCGGGCCGGGGAGGGCGTGTTCGGCCCCCATTCGCTGCGTCTCCGCAGCGGCCAATGGCTGCAGGTGCCGCGCAAAGAGCTCGGTCCGCTCGACATCCACGGGCCGCAGGCGCAAGTCTCCCTGCTCGTCTGGCTCAAGCGCGAGGCAAAGAACTTCTGGCAGTCGCTCGCCGGCGTGTGGGACGAAACCCATGCGAAACGCCAGTATATGCTCTTTCTCAACGCACGCGCCAAGACCGACCACCGCAGCATGGAGCGCGAGCCTTGCGCGAACCTCGTGCATGGGCACATCTCATCGGTCGGCGGGCCGACGCCCGGCTTCGAAGTCTGCCGAACCTACGCGAGCGGCGGCGCCGAGATCGGCTTCGAGGACTGGCATCTGCTCGCCCTGACCTACGACGGCGCCTTCATCCGGGTCTACGTGGATGGAGTCCTGGACGAGGCCGAGCCTTTCAACCCCTTTCCCTACGGAGAAGGCATCTTCGACGGTGGAGAGGACGGCGCCCCTTTCACCGTCGGGGCGAACCACGTCGCGGGGATCGAGAACAACAACCGCTTTTCCGGCTGGATCGCGGGCATCGCCGTTTTCTCCCGTGCGCTCGACGAGTCGGAGATGAAGTCAATCGCCGCAGCGACCCTCCCTCGGGACTGGTAGCAACGCGTTTTCCGCAGCCCCGTTTCCCGCGTCTCTCTCGATCTGCAAAAGCCCGGCCCCTACCCGAGGCGTTCGGCGCAGCGCATTCCGTCGAGGGCGGCGCTGACGATGCCTCCGGCGAAGCCGGCCCCTTCGCCGCAGGGGTAGAGCCCGGGTAGCTCGGGATGCTGGAGCGTGTCGGGATCGCGGGGAATGCGCACCGGCGAACTGGTGCGCGTCTCGAATCCGAGCAGGGCCGCCTCTTCGCCGACGTAGCCGGGCATGCGGCGGCCGAAAAGCCGCAGGCCCTCGCGCATCCGCGAAACGACGAAGGGCGGCATCAGATCGTCGAGCCGGGCGGGGTTCGCCCCGGGGCGGTAGCTGGTGGGGGGCAGTTCGCCGGA
>SLGN01000252.1 GCA_007123695.1 Verrucomicrobiales bacterium | reverse complement strand
GGGCTATAAGTAGGTTTTATTTAAAAATACCCCCTAAGGATGTTAGGCTATGGAATTGTGATTTTTGTCATATTCTATTTGAAGGTTTTCAAGGTGGACTCCCATTTGGAAGTTGCCCCTGTCCAACATTTGGACAACAGGCAGTGGATCATCTGAATGACACAATAAGAAAATTGGAGAGGAAAATGAAAATTGGGGATAAAGTGAGGATTGTCAGAGGCCCAACGGAGGAAGAGCTTCCTACTTGGGGGGTTGTTGGTTATCTTGAGGGGAATATGGGGGAATTAATTGGGGAGATTGGGGAAATAGTAGGAGTTAATGATTTTGGGACAGAATGGGAGATTTTCGCAGTTAGAGTTTCTGATACGAAAACTTTTTGGTGGAAAAGGGAATGCCTTGAATTAATTGAGGAGAAATCTTCTATTGCTAAAATCACTTCAAAGCTTGAATTCACCATTGGGAATGTCTCCATAATTATAATCAAATCTAAATGGGATGACTACTTCCATATCCTGGTGGAAGCTCCTGATGAAGGTGATCTCTATCATGAACACAGGTTTGTTCCTATTGATACAATCAGGAGATACTACCCCTTCATTAAATCTGAAGAACTGAGGAGGATTGAGAATGTTTGATACATCCTTCAAAGATCAATATCTGGAAGCAGCCCGGGAATCAGAAGGAGAATCTCCTGCTCTCTCCTTCTATAAGGAATTAATTCAAGAACAACAGAGGTATCAAGCCTTACAGGATGTCCTTCAGAGAGCTTACAATCAAGCTGCAAAAGGAAAAGGGGCTGAGAGGCATGGGACGGATTTACCCTTTGAAGACCAGCCCATGCAATCTATTTCTAAACTCCTGGGAACTGAAGATGGCCTCCTGTATCAGGCCATGAAGAAAATCCAGGAATCCACACGAATGGATAGGGACGCATCTATTAAGGAGTTGCTAGGGGCTATAAACTATCTGGCAGGGGCTGTGATCTTTATCGAAAACAATTGGGAGCAATAATGACAATATCTTCAAAAGAAGTGGAAGATTTTGCCTGGGAGGTGTTTACTTCAGATCTCGTTATGTCTCCAGAGGATTTGTTAACTTTTAAGGAAGGAGGTTTCAGGGAACTGAGAATCAAAAGGCTCCTGGAGACATTGGATCAAAACCTAAAAGACATAGAGGAGAATCAAAAAAAGGTAGACAAATGTGAAAAGAACAGGTATTCATACCGATGTAGCTGTGGATGCCCCCCTCAAATAGTGAGTAATGCAAGGGTATCCATCTGACATTGTAGTTGAAAAAGGTAAGGAGATTGGTGGGTTAGCCAGAGTTTATGAGTCCTGGTTGGCCCACCATCACCCCCTGTATGGATCCCTCCCAAACCCTTTTATCCCTTGTCAATCCTTTATCGATTTTTTGAAGATACTCATTTCCACCCCTCCAACCGACTTGACAATTGAGTAATAAGTGAGTATTTCTTACTCAATATGCCCTGTTACTCAATGTCTCTCAAAAAGTTAATTAAATCAATTATTTCTGTCCCTGTGTAAGGAAACCTTTGAAGGGATCTATATCCTGGACCCGAATACTTTAAGGAGGGGAATTTATGTTGACCAATCAGCGTATCAAAGGGTTGAAAGGAGAGGAGAAAACCTACCGAGTTTCCGATAAGGAGATGAAGGGGTTGTCCCTGGAGGTTCGCCCTAACGGATCCAAATACTGGAGGCTCAGGTTCGTCAAGGCTGATGGCAAGCCCTCCATGCTGTCTCTGGGGGAGTACCCGGTAGTGACTCTGGCCAAAGCCAGGGAAGCAGCCATGGAGAAGAAAAGGCTCATCCATGAGGGAATGCCGGTTATGACCTCTGAGAATGACGATTTTAATTCCTTTGTCTACAAGTGGCTGGAGAGACATCAATCCGACTGGTCCTCCGGGTATCATCAGAAGGTGAAGGAAAGACTTGAGTTAAATGTCCTTCCCTTCACTCAGGGGCTAAAGATTCAAGACCTGAAAGCCCATCATCTCCTATCTCTTCTGGAGAGGATTGAGAAGCGAGGGGCAAACAACACTGCCCATAAGGTGTTTCAGTATTTATCCAAAATCCTGTCCTGGGCTAAGTCCAGCAGGAAAATTTTATTCAACCCTGTGGAGGACATCAAGGGCTACCTAAAGCCCCTGAAAAAGAAACCCTATCCTGCCCCTACAGACTTAAATGTTCTGGCCGGGATAATTCATAATATAAATTCCTATACAGGAAGCTTCATCACTACAAGTGCTCTCAAGCTTTTAACCCTGACAATGCTCAGGCCCGGAGAAGTGAGAAACGCTGAATGGTCTGAGATCAAGTGGGAGGAGGAGCTTATGGTGATACCTGGGGCTAAGATGAAGATGAGAAAGGATCATCTGGTGCCTCTAAGTCAACAGTCCATAGCCATCCTCAAGGAGATATACCCCCTGACAGGAAAGTGGAAACACATCTTTCCTTCAGAGAAATATAAGAAGAACCCGATCAGCGAGGCTACCCTGATCAATGCCCTGAGGAGAATGGGTTATTCTAAGGAGGAACTGGTGGCTCATTCCTTCCGATCCATCTCCTCTACCCTGCTCAATGAAAACAACTGGCACTGGAAATGGGTGGAAACTCAGCTGGCTCATGTGGATTCCTCTGTGGCCGGGATATACAACAGAGCTAAGTACCTGGATCAAAGAAGAAGGATGCTTCAGGCATGGGCAGATTTCCTGGATCATCTGCATGAGGGGGAGATAGATAGTAGTTTTCTGAGAGTTGAAAATTATCCTTGACAAATAATATAAAATTTGAGATGCTTTTTTAAGGAG
>SLGN01000741.1 GCA_007123695.1 Verrucomicrobiales bacterium | reverse complement strand
CCGCCGTCGCGACGATGACCGGCGAGGTCTGGCTGGTGCGCGGCCTCGACGAGACGCTGGAGAAAGTTCGCTGGAAACGCTTCGCCACCGGCCTGCACCAGCCGCTCGGCATGAAGATCGTGGACGACCGGATCCACGTCCTCGGCCGCGACCAGATCACCCGCCTGCACGACCTCAACGGCAACGACGAGGCCGACTACTACGAGTGCGTCAGCAACGCGATGGAGACCTCCCGTGGCGGACACGACTTCCTCGTCGGCCTCGAGCGCGACGCCGAGGGGCGCTGGTATTTCGCCTCCGGCAACCAAGGGCTCGCCCGCATCGACGCCGACGACCGCGTCGAGATCCTCGCCACCGGCCTGCGCAACCCCAACGGTCTCGCGCTTTCGCCCGACGACCGCTTTCTCACCTCCAGCGTGCAGGAGGGCAACTGGACTCCCGCCAGCGCCATCTGCCAAGTGGAGCTCGGCGTCAACGAAGGCGCCCACTTCGGGGGCGGAGGGCCGCTCGACGATCAGCCGCCGCACCCCGTGCTGCTGAACCTGCCTCGCGGCGAGGACAACAGCTCCAGCAGCCAGGTTTTCCTCTCCGGCGACGCCTGGGGTCCGCTCGCGGGCGGGGGCAACCTCGTCCATCTCTCCTCCGGCGGCGCCAGCGCCTGGCTCGTGATGCGGGAGCAGGTCCGGGGCATTTGGCAGGCTGCCGCCATCAAGATCACCGGCAACTTCGACTCCGGCCCCCAGTGCGCGCGCTTCCATCCCGGCGACGGCCAGCTCTACGTCACCGGCATGCTCGGCTGGGGCAACTACGCGCCGAAGGAGGGCGGCTTCCAGCGCGTGCGCTACATCGGCGGGGCGCCCGTGCCCGTCGCCTTCGAGACGCGGGAGAACGGCGTCCTCGTCCGCTTCGACACCGCCGTGCCCGAGTCCGCCGCCGATGCCGCCGCCGATGCCGCCGCCAGCTTCGCGCAATGCTGGGGCTACCTCTACGGCGGCCAATACGGCTCGCCCGAATACTCGCTGCGCTATCCCGACACCCCCGGCCACGACCCGCTGGAGATCCGCAGCGTGCAGCGGCTCGAAGGTGGCCGGGCGCTCTTCGTCGAGATCCCCCAACTCGTTCCCGCAGACCAGGTGCACCTGCGCCTCGCCACGGGGCACGACGTCTTTCTCACCGTCCACCAGCTCGGCGAGCCCTTCAGCGATTTCCCCGGCTACACGAGAATCCCAAAAAACCTACCCGCCGCAGCGAGCCCGTCCGTCGCCGGGGCGCCCTCCAAGCCCAACCCCTGGGCCGGCGGCGCGCCCGGACGCGAGCTCGTCGTCGATGCCGACACCGGCCTCCAGTTCGTGCAGAAAGAGCTCGCCGCCAAAGCCGGCGAACGGATCACCCTGCGCTTCCGCAATCCCGACGTCCTCCCCCACAACTGGCTCCTCGCCAAGCCCGGCAGCCTCCAGCGGCTCGGCGAACTCTGCAATCTCATGATCGCCGACCCCGACGCCCTCGCCCGCCACTACGTGCCCGAGTCCGAAGAGGCCCTCGTCTGGACCGACATGGTCGAAGCCAAAGGCGAGTTCACGATCCACTTCGACGCCCCGGACGAGCCCGGCGAGTACCCCTACCTCTGCACCTTTCCCGGACACTGGATGATCATGAACGGAGTCTTGAAGGTGGAGTGAACTGCTGCCGGCCTCGGTTTCAGCCCCCTGCCGCAGGGATTCAACGGAGGCGAATGCCTGAAAAATGACTTGCGCTCTCTCGTGTCCTTCCCGGGATCGCCTCCGCCAACGTTTATTCTTTACGTCTTCTTGGTGATACATTAAGATTGCTTCCGTCACACGAAGATTACTTTACCATGCCGACTCCTCATCGTCCTTCAGCGGCAGTGCGTCGAGCTTTGCGGCAGCTTGGCGCGGACATCCGCGATGCCCGGAAACGCCGCCGTCTGCCGATGGCGATTGTGGCGGACCGGGCTTTCACCTCCCGCGCGACCCTGCAACGGGTGGAGGAGGGTGATCCTGCGGTGAGCATGGGCATCTACGCGTCGGTGCTGCTGGCGCTGGGCCTGCTTTCAGGACTTGGCGAGGTAGCGGCTCTTGCGAACGATCCCACCGGGCAGGCGCTGGAGGCGGAAGCCCTGCCCAAACGAGTGCGCCTCAAACGGGCCAAGGAGTGACCCACCATGAGCGACTTTGAAGTTCACGTTTCGTCCGGTGGCGAGACTCGGCAGCTCGGCCGGGTGAAGGTCCAGCGGGTGCGAGGGAGGGAGACGCTCGTCTTCGAGTATGCGGAGCTATGGCTTTCTGCGGAAGATCGCTTTTCGCTGGAGCCGGCCTTGCCACTGACGCGAGGCGCTTTTGCTCCAGCGGATGGGCGTTCAGTTCACGGCTCGGTGGGCGACTCCGCTCCAGACGCTTGGGGCCGCAGACTGATGCAGCGTGCGGAGCGGCGGAGGGCGCAGCGGGAAGGCAGGGCGGTGCGGACGCTCATGGAGAGCGACTATCTGCTGGGCGTGGCGGATGAGACGCGGCTAGGGGCCTTGCGTTTCCGCCGCGAGGATGGGGGTGACTTTCTCGCGCCTCTGGCGACTGGCGTGCCCGCGCTGATCGACCTACGGCGGCTGCTCCAGAGCATCGATCGCATCCTTCGGGATGAGGAGACGGACGAGGATCTCCAGCTCGTGTTTGCGCCGGGCTCATCGCTGGGAGGTGCCAGGCCAAAGGCTTCGGTGAGGGATCAAAACGGCAGGCTCTCCATCGCCAAGTTTCCCAAGGAGACGGATGAATACAGCATCGAGACCTGGGAGGAGATCGCCCTGCGCCTGGCGGATCGTG
>SLGN01000753.1 GCA_007123695.1 Verrucomicrobiales bacterium | reverse complement strand
GTTCGGTCCGGTCGTGGAGCGTGCCGCGGCGGCGGCCGAGGGCCGGTGGGAGCTGGTAAAGGTCGATACCGAGCGGCATTCGGACCTCGCGGGCCAGTTGCGGATCCGCAGCCTTCCCACGATCCGCCTCTACGTGGGCGGAGAGGTGGTCGCGGAGTCCTTCGGTGCGCTGTCGGATGCGGCCCTGGCGCAATGGATCGAGCGTCACCTGCCCTCGCCGCACGAGGGTGAACTCGATGCCGCCGAAGCGGCTCTGTCCGTTGGCGACATCGCGGGCGTGCGGGATTTGGTGGCGAGAGTGGTCGCGGAAGAGCCCGGAAACGCCCGCGCCCGGGCGCTGCGGGCCCTCGCCTCGCTGGCGCTTGCGCCCGCCGAGGTCGCGGCCGACGCCAACGCCATCCCGGCCGGCTCGCCCCATTTCGACCGGGCCGAGCCGCTCAAGGCTCTGGCGAAGCTGCGGCTCGATCCGCCCGGCTCCGAAGAGACCGGAGCCGACGAGTGCGCGACCGCGCTCGAAGCCCTATCCCGTCTCGATTGGGACGCGGCCTGCGAAGCCTTTCTTGCGCTGCTGGAGCGGAACCGGAACTACGGCGGAGGCGTCGCGGCGGAAGGGCTGAAGCAGATCTTCCTGCTGCTCGGTCCCCGCGCCGAGGCGACGACACGGTACCAGCCGCGCTTCGCGAGCCTCCTTTTCTCCTGATCGGGAAGTCAGGCGCGGGGGTGGGCTTCTTCGTAGACCCGCTTCATCCGCTCCGTCGAGACGTGGGTGTAGATCTGGGTCGTCGAGAGGCTGGAGTGCCCCAGCAGGGTCTGCACGGTGCGGAGGTCCGCGCCGCGGTCGAGGAGGTGCGTCGCGAAGCTGTGCCGCAGCTTGTGCGGGCTGGCCTGCTGCGGAATATCGCAGAGGGCGTGGTATTTCCGGAAGACATCGGAGATCGCCCGCGTCGTGAGGCGGCGTCGCGACTTTCCGATGAAGAGGGGGCCCGACATGACGCGGGCCGCGTTGCGGTAGCGGTGGATGGCCTCGGTCGCGGTGCCGCCGACGGGGCAGATGCGTTCCTTGGCCCCTTTGCCGAGCACCCGGACGCATTCCCCGTGCAGGTCGAAGTCCCCGACGTCGAGGGAAGCGAGTTCGGAGATGCGGATGCCCGAGCTGTAGAAGAGTTCGAGGATGGCGGCGTCGCGCGCGCCGGCCCAGGCCGGGGCCTGCTTCGGCTGGGCGACCGAGAGGGGCTTTTCCACGAGTTCGACGACTTGGCTTTCGGTGAGCACCACGGGCAGCTTGCGCTCGGCCTTGGGCAGGCCCACCTCGGCGAGCGGGTTGCGGGGCAGTCCGCGGCGGCGCACGAGGAATTTGTAGAAGCTGCGCAGCGCCGCGAAGTGGAGTCGCACGGTGGCGCGGGCGAGCTTTTCCCGCATCAGGAGGAAGAGATAGTCCCGGAAGTCGTCGGGATCGGCCTCGGTCCAGCCTGTCGATTCCGGCAGCCAGCGGCGGAACCGGGAGAGGGCGTGGTGGTAGTTCGCGAGAGTGCGGTGCGAGGCGTTGCGCTCGACCGAAAGGTATTCGAGGAAGGCATCGACGAGGGAATCTCCGTCGATGGCGGCGGTGGATTCCGGTGCGGGGTCTTCGCTACCGGAGGCAGGGGCGGGGCGGCCCATCCTCGTCGCGGCAGGGAGCGGGCTCAGTTCACCGAGGCGCCGCCCTTCGGCCAGAAATGGGCGCCGCGGAAGCTGAGCGACGAGCTCATCGCTCCGGCGGACCCCCCCGGATATTCGGGAAGGCGCACGGTCTCCTCGAAGATGGAACGGAAGCCGTGGCTGTCGTTCCAGCCCAGGGCGATGCGGTATTCGCGGTCTTCGGCGAGCAGGGGGACGATGAAGTGCCCGGACTCGCGGTGGAGGAAAATCGTCTCTCCGGCATTGCTCTCGCTGCCGTTGACCTGGAGGCAGAGCCGGACTTTCGAGTGCATGGGCTGGCGCTCGCTGGTGAGATTCCAGTAGACCACGGCGGTGTCGCAGTTCCGCGGAATCACGGCAAAGGAGTCGTCGCAGCGGGACGCGGTTTCTTGGGGGGCGGAGGGTGCGTGGGCAGTGGCTTCCATGATTGGTGAACTCGTTAAGGGAACTTAAACATGCCCGCAAGGAGTTTGCCAGAAATTTTTAAAGTTCTAGTAATTTTTTTAATTCTTCTGGTTTCGCCGGCTTTGCAAGGCGTGCGAATTTTGGAAGCGGGGTGGGGGTGGGGGAGAGCAGAGTGCCGGGCTTCGGCTTCGGCTTCGATTTCGATTTCGATTTCGATTTCGATTTCGAATCGGATTCTTGTTGGTGTTGAGCGTTGGGTGGCTAGAATGGGGGCAAATGCTGACGAAGCGAATCATTCCTTGTCTCGACGTCACCGACGGTCGTGTGGTGAAGGGCACGAACTTCGTGAATCTCCGCGATGCGGGCGATCCGGTCGATTGTGCGGTCGAATACAACCGCCAAGGTGCCGACGAGCTGGTCTTTCTCGACATCACCGCCTCTTCCGACGGGCGCGGCACGATGGTGGACGTGGTCCGGCGGACGGCGGAGCGCTGCTTCATGCCCGTGACCGTGGGCGGGGGCATCCGCACGGTCGAGGACATGCGCGAGATGCTGCTGGCGGGGGCGGACAAGGTCGGGATCAACACCGCTGCGGTCAAGGATCCCGGCCTGGTCTCGGCGGGGGCGAAGGCCTTCGGGGCGCAGTGCATCGTGGTGGCCGTCGATGCGAAGCGCCGACCCGGCGGAGGGTGGGATGTCTACACCCATGGCGGACGGACTCCCACGGGACTGGACGCGGTGGCCTGGGCCCGCGAGGTCCACGAGCGCGGCGCGGGCGAGATCCTGCTGACGAGCATGGACGCCGACGGAACCAAGGCGGGCTACGATCTCGAGCTGACCGCGGCGATCAGCGAGGCGGTGGCGGTGCCGGTGATCGCCAGCGGCGGAGCCGGAAACCTCGACCACCTCGTCGAAGTGCTCGACCGGGGAAAGGCCGACGCCGTGCTCGCCGCGAGCATTTTCCACTTCGGCGAATTCACCGTGGGCGACGTGAAGGACTACCTCGCCGCCCGCGGCGTGCCGGTGAGGCCCGTGCCGGGCGCCGCCGCAGGCCCGGGCGCCGCGTGAGGCGGGCAAGGGTGCAAAGACGGAGTGAGCCCGCGGCGGGGTGCCGTCAGGGTTCGGTCGGGTAGGGGACCGAGCGCCAGACCTGCGGCTTGCCTTCCCCGCCAGCTTCGGTCCAGAAGACGCGGAAGCCCCCGCTTGCCGGAACGACGCGCGGGTGGGTCGCGGCGACGCCGGCCTTGCTCAGGGTCGAGGCCGGGGCCCACGATCGGTCGTCCGGCCCGCGCCTCGCCGCGCGGATGCGGCGGCCATCTCCGTCGGGTTCGCTCCAGACGGCGGCAAGGGTGCCGCAGTCGGCGGCGGCGATGTCGGGATGGTTCGCGAGGCCCCCGGCGAGGAAATGCGGCTCGCTCCAGACGAGGCCGCCGTCGTTGCTCTCCACGTGGTAGACGCCGGCGGCGCCCTCGCGTCCGGTCCAGACGGCGGCGTGGACAGCACGCTTTTTGCCCGTCTCCACCAGCGCGAGCCCGCCGCCGACGTGGGGACAGCCCTCGAACTGCCATCCGAAGCCGCCCACCACCGCAGGCGGTGACCACTTTGCCGCGGTCCCCTCCGCGCCATCGCCGAAGCGGACCGAGACGGCCATGTCGCGCGGTTCGCGGGCGCGGTAGAGGACGAGGGGCGTGCCGTCGTCCCACAGCCCGAGGGTGTTCCAGCAGCATTCGCAGGTCTCGGGATCGACGGTGGCGTTGGGCGACCAAGTGCGTCCCCCGTCGGAGGATTCGGCGTGGCGCAGGCCGCGCCGGCCGTCGCGGCTGTCGAGCCAGACGAGGTGGAAGATGCCTTCGGAGTCGGCGGCGAGGTCCATGAAGCCGGTGCCGTCGGTCGTGCCGAGGTCCGAGGGATCGGCACCGGCCTGCCAGGTGCGCCCTCCGTCTTCGGAAAACGCCGTGGCCAGCGGACCCGAGCCGAAAGTGCCCGTGCCCGCGACCATCCACGCCGCGACGAGGCGGCCGCCGCGGCCCGCGATCTGCGGGTCCATCCCCGGGTGGGGGGCAAAGGGCGCCGCCTGCCCCTCGCCCACCGCCACCGGATCGCTCCAGCTTTCCCCGCCGTCCTCGGAGACGCGGTGGACGAGTCCGGGCTCGGACGAGCCCTCGCGCGAAACTCCGAGCAGGAGGTGGAGCCGCTCCGCGCCGTCGTCCCAGACATCGAGGGAGAGCGTGCCCACCGGCGGCGGCCCCGAGGGCGGCTTGCCGACGGCGTAGGTCGCGGCCAGGCCGAGGCAGGCGGCGAAGGCGAGCGCCGGGATGGAGGGAGAGGCGGAGGGGCGGGGCTTCATGGGAGGTTCGGGGCGACAGGGGGAGTGCGGAGGTCAGAATTGGTATTCCACCCCCACGAAGACGCTGCGACCGTCTCCGGGGAAGAACTGGTTCGCGTTGAACGGCGTGATCGAGTGGACCACGCCGGTGGTGGCGGCGTAGATCTCGTCGGTGAGGTTGCGGGCATCGACGTAGAAGGAAAGGCCCTGCGGAGTGCGGAAGCCCGCGCGCAGCCCGAGGATGGCGTAGGAGTCGGCCGAGAGGGTGTTGTCCGAATCGACGAACCAGTCGCCGAAGGCGGCTTCGAGGTTGGGGCCGATGTAGAAGCCGCTGGGATGGCGGTAGAGCAGTTCGAGGCGCAGGTAGTGCTCGGGGATGCCGCCGAGGCGGTTGTCGCCGAACTCGCGGTCTCCGCTGAAGCGGAAATCGCTCCAGAGGTAGTTGTTGCGCACGACGATGCGGTCGGTGTCGAGGACCGACTTTCCACCCCGTCCGCCCGTGAAGATCCCCTCCAGCAGGGACAGCTCGAAACCGAGCTCGACGCCTTGGTGAGTGGTGCGGTCGGCGTTCACTGTCTGGATCACGTTGGGGGCGACGGAGAGGGCGAGCAGTTCGTTGTCGATCCACGAGTAGTAGTAGGCCGCGTCCCACGAGAAGCGTCCGCTGGGGTGGGCGCCGCGGGTGCCGAACTCGAGAGTCGTGCCGGTCTGCGCGTCGAGGTCGACGAGGCCGGCCCCGCCGATGGCCGGGGCGACGAGCTCGCCGAAGCTCGGCGGTTCGAAGCTGCGGCTGACGTTCACGAAGGACTGCATCCAGTCGGTGGTGTCGTGGAGCAGTCCGAACTTGGGCGCGAAGCCCCAGAACTCCTGCCGGTCGCTGCTGTCGATGCGCCCCGGAAAGGGCGGAAAGCGGTCGTCGCTGTCGCGCAGCGAATAGGTTCCCTGGGCTCCGAAGACGACGGCGAGGCGGTCGGCGACGTAGTGAACGTCCTCTCCGTAGAGCGAGATGTTGAAGGACTCCTGCAAGTTGTTGGAAAAGCGCGGGCCGCGCTGGCCGAGGTTGTTGACGAAGCGGTTGTCGTCGGCGATGCCGTACTGCGAGAGGATGCCGAGGGTGAGCCGGTTCTCGCGCCCGGCGAAGTCGGCCCGGTTCACGTAGTTGAGGTCGAAGCCGAAGTCCTTCGTCACCTGGTCGATCACGAAGAGGATGGGGTGGTCGAGATCCTTGTAGGAGAAGAAGGTCGAGAGATTGATCTCGGATTCGTCGTCGATCCGCGCGGTGGTGCGGTTGGCGACGCGGAAGAGTTCGAAGTCGCGCCGCCAGTCGCTGAGGACGTTGTCGAACATGGGGGCGAAGGGATTTCTCGCCGCGGCCCGGGGATCGAGAAGCATTTGCTCTTTGGTAAGGCTGCCCGGCAGCTCGGAGCGGGTGTTGACGTAGGTGACGTAGAAGCGGCTCTCCACCGAGTCGTTGATCCGCCAGCCGAGGTTGCCGAAGAAGCGCTGGTTGCTCTGGCGCGAATGCTCGCGGAAGCCGTCCATGGAGCCGTGGGTGAAGGTCGCGTAGTAGTCGAGCGGACCCTCGACGCCGGCCCCGCTGACCTGGCCGCGGATGGTGTTGAAGCTGCCGACCTCGAAGCGGGCTTGCAGCGGCGCGGCGGTGTAGCCGGTCTGGGAGACGAAGTTGATCGCGCCGCCGAGCGTCGTCGAGCCGTAGCGCAGGGCGTTGGCGCCGCGGAAGACTTCGACGTATTGGGCGGCGAGAGGCTCGACCGACTGCATGTCGAAGCCGCCGTCGCCGAGGTTGAGGGGCACGCCGTCTTGCAGCAGCATCAGTCCGCGGCCGTGGAAGGTCCGCTGGATGCCCGAGCCGCGGATGGCGATGCGGGACTCGTCCGCGCCGAAGCGGGGCTGGACGTAGACGCCGGGCGCGTAGTCGAGGGCGTCCTTCAGGTTGTTGGACCGACCTTCCTTGTAGGTCTCGGCGTCGATCACGGAGACGCCTCCCGGCGTGAGCGCGAACTCCTCGAGCACCCGCTCGAGGCTGGGGACGGTGAAGGTTTCGTCGGAGAGGACGAGGGGCGGGGGCTCCTCCGGGGCGGAGGGCGCAGGAGCGACGGGAGTCGGCGGAGTGAAGCGCGGGGCCGGGGCGGACCTGCGGGCGGGCGAGACCACCGTCTCGTCGAGGGTGGCGGGTTCGCCTTCTTGGGCGCGGAGGCCGGGCAGGGCGAGCGTCGCGAGGGCGAAGGCCAGCGCGGAGCGAGAAAGCTTGGCAAGAATCGAAAGGTTCATCGAGAAAATTGGAGAAAAGTGGAAAAATCGTTCTGAAAAATGGATGGATCCGGAGTGCCGGAATGCAGTCGGGACATTCCCGGACCTGCGGAAGATGGCCCGCCGGAATCGGTGGCGGACGGTCGCTGCGGGCCGGACGATACCGGGAAGGCGGAGGGCCGGGATCGGTCCGCTGCTTCGCGCGAAGGGGTGCGTCGCGCCGCGCTGCAAGAATCAGGCGACAAAGGGCCGCGGCGGCGGCACCGGAGGACGCTCAAAACGCGAAGCGCCGAGGCGAGCGGCCTCGGCGAGCGGGGAGACTTGCGCGAGCGGCGCCGTCTCCTTGGGGAAGGGCGTGCGGATTTCCTCCGCCGCGAGGGCCTGGCGGAGGAACTCGAAGCGCTCCGCCGGGGCGGGAACGCCGGGCTCGTCGCCGTCGTCGCCGAGCAGGGCATGGGCCGCCTCGCAGCCGCGGCACCGGGGGGCCTCGGTCATGGCCCAGACGAGGCGATGCACGCCGCCTGCCTCGTTCGCCATCTGGAGCCAGGCCCCCGTCTGCACGACGAGGGCGCCGAAGCCGCCGATGTGAAACGCCAACAAGAAGCCGAGAGCGCTCCGAAAGAGAGAGCGCCAAGCGGTCTGGGTGGAGTCTGGTCCGTGATGAAGCATTCCTCGCGGCCATCGAAGCAAGGCTTCAGCACCGGAGCAAGTGAATTTTCGCGGCATTTTTGGCGAAAGCCGATTTGCGGAGTGTCTCCGAGCCTTCTTCATTCGGCAGTCTTGTGATCGCCGATCGAAGTCGCCGAAGCGTCGGGCGGTCAGAAGCGGCGGAGAACCTCCCGCTGCGGCGAGCGTTTCCGGAAACCTTCCGGCCCAAAAAGATGCAGGGCCCACCGACCGTGGTGGACCCTGCAAGGAACCGCTTGTTTTTGTTGGCAACTTCCGCGTTGCTTTCAGGCAAACCCTAGGCAGCGCAGCCGTTACTGTTTACTTTGATGCCCTCCCATGGAATCCGTTCGAACTTTTTGGAGAAAAATTCGATTTTTTTCGCGGCGATCAGAGGTCTTGATATCAACACCCTGAAAATCAATTTGTTATGGCAAGGATTTTATTGGTCGAAGACGACGAGGACAACATCGGGCTCCTGACCCGGCTGCTTCAGCACCACGGACACGAGGTGGTCGTGGCCTCCGATGCCGATTCGGCGGTGGGCACGGCGGCGGCGGAGCTTCCCGAAATCATCCTGATGGACCTGGAGCTGCCGCCGGTAGCGGACGCGCCGCCCGAGCCGAACGCCGGCCTCGAGGCGACGCGACGGCTCAAGGTGAATTCCGCGACCGCCGACATCCCGGTGATCGCACTGACCGCCCACACCATGGCCCACCACCGCGAACGCATCGCGGCGGCGGGCTGCGACGACTTCCAGGAGAAGCCGATCTACCCCTTCGAGAATCTCCTTTCGAAGATCGCCCGCTTCCGACCGAACGATGTTTGACGCCCTCCTCGAACGCGCCGTTCTCGGCACCGTGCTTCTCGTCACCCTCGAGCTGCTCGCCGTCGCGACGATCTTCGACATCGTCATGAAGGCTCGCTCGGCGGCGGGGGCGTGGGGCTGGTCCATGGCCGTTCTCGCCCTGCCCTTTCTTGCCGTGCCGCTCTACTGGATTCTGGGACGGCATCGCTTCCGGGGCTACCGGGAGCGTCTCCTCGAGGCGAGAAAGCAGCACGAAGCGGCCTTCCAAAGCGTGATGGAACGGCTGAGGCCGCATTTCGCCCGGCTCGAGGGGGAGGGGCTGCGCTACGCCGGCGTCCTCGAGCGTCTCTCGGAGCGCCGCTTTTCGGTCGGCAACAAGGTCGGGCTGCTCATCGACGGCGAAAGAACTTTCGAGGCGATCTTCGCGGCCGTCGCCGAGGCGAAGCGCTACGTGCTCGTGCAGTTCTTCATCGTCAGGGACGACGGGCTCGGAGGGCGTTTCCGCGAACTGCTGGAGCGGAAGGCCCGAGAGGGGGTGCGCGTGCATTTCCTCTACGACGAGATCGGCAGCTACAGCCTCTCGCGCCGCTATCGCCGCTCCCTGCGCGAGGCGGGGGTCGAGGTCCATCCCTTCCACTCGACCCAGGGGCCGAGCAACCGGTTCCAGATCAATTTCCGCAACCACCGCAAGATCGTCGTCGTCGATGGCAGGGTCGGATTCGTCGGCGGGCACAATGTCGGCGACGAGTATCTCGGGATCTCGAAAAAATACGGACCGTGGCGCGACACCCATGTCGAACTTTCCGGACCGGCGGTCCTGGGCTTGCAGATCGTCTTTCTGGGCGACTACTACTGGGCTGCCCGGAGCATCCCCGAGCTGGACTGGGACGTCGCCTCGCCCCCCGGCGAGGGAGGCCCGGCGACGGTGCTTCCGCTGCCGACCGGACCCGTCGGGGAAATCGAAGACGGCACCATCCTGTTCCTCAATGCGATCACCCGGGCGCGTCGCCGCCTCTGGATCGCGACGCCCTATTTCGTGACCGACGAGTCGATTCGCTCGGCCCTGCAGATGGCGGCCCTGCGCGGGATCGACGTCCGTGTGATGATCCCCGGTCGGCCCGACAAATGGGTCCCCTGGCTGGCGACCTTCGCCTACCTCTCCGAACTCGAGGCCGCCGGGGTCAAGATCTACCGATACGATGGCGGCTTCCTCCACCAAAAGGTTTTCGTCGTCGACGACATTCTCTCGGGCGTCGGCACCGCGAATCTCGACAACCGCTCGATGCGGCTGAATTTCGAGGTCACCGCCGTGGTCCTCTGCCAATCATTCGCGGCCGATGTCGCGACGATGCTCGAGGCCGACTTCTCCCGCTGCCGCCAGGTCGGCGGCGACGACTATTCGGACCGCCCCTGGTGGTTCCGGCTTGCGGTGCGCTTTTCGCGGCTCTTCAGTCCCATTCTGTGATCCCATGAATCGTGACGCGAGCAAGGTGTGGGGATACTTCGACCACAACGCCACCGCGCCGATGTCGGCGCCGGCGAGGGAGGCGTGGCTGGAGGCTTCGGACCGGCATTGGCACAACGCCTCGGGACTCTACCCGGGCGCGGCTCTGGCACGGCAGGCGCTGGAGGGGCTCCGCGAGGAGCTGGCGGACTGTTTCGACGTCGAGGATCCGGAGCGCGTCGTCTTCCTCTCCGGCGCGACCGAGGCGAACAACGCGGTGCTGCGACATCTCGCCGCATCGGTCGATGGGTGCATCGCCGTCTCGGAAATCGAGCACCCCTGCGTCGCCGCCGCCGCCGCTACCTCCTTCGGCGGCGGGCGCATCCGTCCCATCCCGACCGACCCGGCCAGCGGGTCGGCCGATGTGGAGACGCTGGCTCGATGGATCGACCGCGGCGAGGTCGGCGCCGTCGCCGTGATGGCGGCGAACAACGAAACGGGCGCCCTGCAGCCATGGGCCGAGGTTGCGGCGCTGTGCCGCAGTGCGGGCCTGCCCTTTCTCTGCGATGCGGTGCAGTGGGTCGGTCGCCTCCCGCTCGCGGGCCTCGGCGACGCCGGCTACGTCGTCGGCAGCGCCCACAAATTCGGCGGCGGCACCGGGGTGGGATTTCTCTTGCTGCCGGAGCGGGGTGGCGAGTCCTTCCGCGGCCAGATCGGCGGTCCGCAGGAACACGGACGCCGCGGCGGCACCGAGAACCTGCCCGGCGTCGCCGCGATGCTGGCGGCGCTGCGTTCGCTCGACGACGCCGGCCTGGCCGAGGCAGCGGCGCGGCAGTCGGAGCTGCGCGACGCCTTCGAGGCGCGAATCGCCGACGGGTTGGGAATGCGTCCCTTGGCCGACGGGGGGGCGCGGCTTTGGAACACGTCCATGTTCGTGCTGCCGCGCGGACGCAACGTGCAATGGCTCGCCCGCCTTGGTCGCCGGGGCTTTTCCGTATCGACCGGATCCGCGTGCAGCGCCGGCCGGGGCAATCCTTCGGCGGTGATGGCGGCGATGGGTCTCGGTTTCGAGGAAATGGGCCGGGTCATGCGCGTCAGCGCGGGTGCAGACACCGGCGCCGACGAATGGCAAGCCCTCGCCGACGCCCTCGCCGAGATTGAGGGGGAGATGGAGTGACGCAGGTGGGAAGCGGCCCGCCCGAACCCGGAATCGGAATCGGAATCGGAATCGGAATCGG
>SLGN01000410.1 GCA_007123695.1 Verrucomicrobiales bacterium | reverse complement strand
CACTTCTTCCTCGCGCCTCGCCAGACGAAATCATGGCCCGCAGTTTTCCGTTCCGGGGTTTTTCAACAGGCTCCTAAGCGCCACCGCCCTCATCTTCCGCCCAGCCGCCATGCCTTTGTTCGTCGCCGCCGTCTTTCTCAGCGCCTTTCTTCTCTTTCAGGTGCAGCCGGTCATCGCCCGCTACATTCTGCCTTGGTATGGGGGCAGCCCGGGGGTCTGGACGACCTGCCTGCTCTTTTTCCAAGTCGGCCTGCTCGGCGGCTATGCCTACGCGCACGCCCTCGTCAGCGTGCTGCGTGATCGCCCCCGGGTCCAGGCCTGCATCCATCTTGGGCTGCTAGGGCTGGCGCTGCTGCTGCTGCCGATCACTCCGTCGCCGGACTGGAAGCCGGACGGCACCGAGGCCAGCCAGGTCGCCGGCATCGTGCGCCTTCTCGCCCTGTCGGTGGGTGCTCCGTATCTGCTGCTTTCGGCCTCGGGCCCTCTGCTGCAGCACTGGTTCTCGGAGGTCCATCCGGGGCGCTCGCCCTACCGGCTCTACGCGGTGTCGAATCTCGGCAGCCTCCTCGGGCTGCTGACCTACCCTTTCCTCGTCGAGCCCCGGCTCGACCTAAAGCAGCAGACGTGGTCGTGGTCGCTCGTCTTCGTCCTCTACGCGGCCCTCGCAGGGGTGGCGGGCTGGCGATTCGCCAAGGCTTCGCGGCCGGATGCGGGGGCCTCGTCTGCTTCGGCGGCGGGATCGCGCCCACCGGTTCTCGACGTGCTTCTGTGGATCGCCTTCAGCGCCTGCGGATCCCTCCTGCTTCTTTCGCTCACCAACCAGATGTGCCTCGACGTGGCCGTGGTCCCCTTTCTGTGGGTGGTGCCGCTCTCGCTCTATCTGCTGACTTTCGTGATCGCCTTCGACCATGCCCGCTGGTATGTCCGCTGGATCGCGATCCCGATGGCGGCGGTCGCCGTGGGTCTGACGATCTGGCTGATGAACCGCCAGTTCGCCGCGAACGAATGGCCGCTGCTGCGGCAGGTGGCGATCTACAGCGGAGCGGTCTTCTTCGGCTGTCTCGTCTGTCACGGCGAGGTCGTGCGGATGAAGCCGCCGGTGCGCCACCTGACCGGCTTCTATCTGGCGATCGCCCTGGGCGGCGCGCTGGGCGGGCTCTTCGTCAATCTCGCGGCGCCCCGCCTTTTTTCGGGCCATTGGGAGCTGCACCTCGCCTTCGCCATGCTCGCCATCCTCGCCTCGATCCAAATGGCCCGGGCTCTGCGGCGCTCGAGGCATCCCCTGCGGCTGGCGCCCCTCGCGCTGCCCTGGATCGCCGCACTGGTGACGATGGACTTCTACCTGCTGCGCCACCTGGAGGAGAGCCGGGGCAGCGCGGTCGAGGCAAAGAGGGGCTTCTACGGCGTGCTGCAAGTCCGGGAGGAAACGGACACCGACGGCGAACTCTACCGCACCCTCTACCACGGCCGCATCAGCCACGGCAGGCAGTATCCGGACGAATCGGCGCGCCGCCTCGCCACGACCTACTACGGCACTCGGAGCGGAGTCGGCGTGGCCTTCTCCTGCCTGCCGGCGCGCGAGGAGACGCCGACCCGGGAGATCCACGTGGGGGCCATCGGCCTCGGCGTCGGCACGATCGCCACCTACGCGGATCCCGGCGACCGTTTCCGCTTCTACGAGATCAATCCGCAGGTCGAGGAGCTGGCACGGGAACATTTCACCTACCTGGCCGACAGCGGCGGCGAGGTGGAGGTGGTGCTCGGCGACGCGCGCATCTCGCTGGAGCGCGAGCTCGCCGAGAGCGGACCGCAGGAGTTCGACCTGCTCTTCGTCGATGCCTTCAGCGGGGACTCGATCCCCATCCATCTCGTGACGCGGGAGGCTTTCGAGCTCTACTTCCGCCATCTCAAGCCCGACGGCGTGCTCGCCGTGCACGTCACGAATCTCCACATCGACCTTTCCGATCCGGTGCGCACCCTGGCCGAGCATTTCGGGAAAAAGGCCTTCCGCATCGAGCACATCCCCGACTACGAGCCGCATGCCTACTATTCGGATTGGATCCTGATCACGACGGACGGGGAGTTCATCGGCAATCTCGACGTGTCCGAACGGGTCGTGCCGTGGGAACGGGAGGAGGCGCGTTCCATCCTCTGGACCGACGACTATTGCAATCTCTTCGAGGTGCTGATGTAGCGCGCCGCATTGGGACGGCGCCGGGACAGGGTGCGGCACGGCGTCAGGGCAGCCGCAGGATCCGCGCGATCTCCTCGAGGCCCTCCTTGGTCTGGTGCACGGAATGCCGCGCGGGCCTGACAACCTTCTCGGAATCGACGCCCTCGAGTCGGGCGCTCCAGTAGGGGACGACTCCGTCGCCGGCCCGTTCCAGGGGCACGGGAAGAGGCTTCCAGACACCGATGAGGGAGTGGTAGCGGACCGCCGGGTTGAGCGGCTTGTTGAGGAACTCCTCGGTCGTCCACGATCCCGCGCCGAGCTGGTCGAGCGAGGTGAGTCGGGTGCGGGCGAACTCGTCGCCTTCGGGAGTGAGCGCCTCGGCGCCGCGGGCGACGATTTCAGCGGAGAGGGCGGCGAGCTGGCTCGGCACCTCGATGAGATCGCCGACGAGCCGACTCAAGGGACTGGTCGCGAGCTTCGTCCCCCGATGCGGGGTCGCGCAGAAGACGACGCGACCGATCTCGGGAACGGGTTCGAAGAAGATCATGCGGCGGAGCATCTCGCGCTCGGCGGGCGGCAGGTCGATCCGGTCGAGGGGCACGTTGAAGAGCCGTCCCCAATCCTCCTCCCCCCCGGAAAAGGTCGCCGCCTTGGCGAGGAGCCCGCCCATGCTGT
>SLGN01000417.1 GCA_007123695.1 Verrucomicrobiales bacterium | reverse complement strand
GGCGTCTTCCATCCGGTTGGCTTGGCTCTGCACGCTGTCGATGATCGTGCAATCAACGGACTCTTCGTACCCAGGGATGCGTCGCTTTGAGGTTTGGTATTTCCCCCCGGCGACGGTGCAGGGGAAAATGACTTCTCCGGTGCCGTAGAGCGGCTGGAGGCGGAGGCGGAGGCGAAGCCCGGCTGCGGACTGGACGATCTGGTTGAGTTCAGCGTAGGTCATGATAGTGTCGGTTTGGTGTGGGTTGAATTATTGTGGCTGGAGAGACTTCCTCACCGCAAGATACTCCCCCGCCTCCTCCCGCACCCGGAGCCAGGTGGCGGTGTCGCGTTCGATTGGGGCGTTCAAGGTCTCGTTCTCGTAGAACGCCCGTTTCCACGAGTCGTCGAGGCGGATGAACTCGATGAGATGGGTCCACGAAAAGGCCAGCACGGCGGCAGCAGGCAAGGGGGTCGGCTGGCCCTCGCTCGCGGCTGCGGCTGGCTCGCCCGATTCGGCAATCGGTGATTGCCGAATTGAGGGAACCTTTATAAACCTCCGCGACCGCGCCGTCGAAGAAGTTGGAGCGGGAAGCCAGCGGCTGGTGCCGAAAGATCCGGGGACGGCCCTTCGGGAGCCTGCGCCCTGAACGGCAGGGCTTTGTCGCTCCTTTGCGCTCACTGGCGTTCGCCCCTTCGGGCTGCCTTTCAGGCAGGCTGTCTCGCTGCGCTCGGCTGTCAGGGAGCCCGCTCCCTTCCTTCGTCGCTTCGCGCCCTGCCGTCCATGGCTTGGCTCGCGGCGCACGGAAGTTTTTAGAGGTCCCCTTGAGAAATCCCCTTCCCCGGGCAATCCAGGCAATTCGGCAATCGCCGATTGCCGAATTTGGGGATAGAGTTCGTAGAGGCGGCGAGTCATCCGCAACATGCTGACTCCGAGTCCCTTGAGTCCGGATTTGGCGAGATCTTCGGCGACGCGATCGAGGAGCTTTTCGCCGTAGACCGCCCGGTCCTCGCCTTGCTGCTCGAACTCGACGAGGTGGGCTCCGACGAGCCAATTGCGGAGAACGAGGGAGCGGTTGACCGTCCGGGCGGCATGGTCCAGGGCGGTGTCGTGGACCTGCCGGAGGGATTCGATGAGCGAATCGTAGTTCATGGGCGGAGCGATGTCGGTGAGGTGGCGAAAGGGGCGATGAAGGTCGCGAGATCGTTGGGAACTGGACTCGGGCTGCGGCGCCCGTCAGGTTGGGGAAGGCTTGGGACTGCGGCAAGAGAAATCGAGGGATCGGCGAGATTTGGGAGTCAAATTTGCGATGTTGCTTGGATCTTGCGCTGATTCACACGATCCAGTCTCCGTTGCAAGCGCCCCGCCCCCGCGCTACCGTCTCCCCGTGATCGTGACCCTCCAAATCCCCGACGAACTCCTCGAAGCGGCTCCCGGCGGAGTCGCCGACTGGGAATTCGAGGCGAAGAAGGAGCTGGCGCTGGCATTTTACGCGAGAGGTCTGATTTCCGCCGGGAAAGCGTCGGAACTGGCCGGAGTGCCACGCCGCCAGTTCGAAGCGTGGCTCGGTGAGCGCCGCATCGAGCGACCCTTTTCGGACGCCGATCTGCGGGCCGATTTGGAGTGGGCAGCTTCCTAGCCGGGTGTTCGCGTCGGTTCATGCTGGGGAGCGGAAAAACGAGTCGTCGAGGCGGATGAACTCGATGAGAGGGGTCCACGAAACGAGGGAGCGGTTGACCGTCCGGGCGGCATGGTCCAGGGCGGTGTCGTGGACCTGCCGGAGGGATTCGATGAGCGAATCGTAGTTCATGGGCGGAGCGATGTTTCGTTCACGACGGACAGGGCCGGAGCTTGCATTTTCGGGCTGGTCGGAGACGGGGAAGGCTCCCAACGGACACGGAACCACTCGCACCGCCCCCCACAGCTCCTCCTTGATGCCGCGCCAGACGACTCCTTCGAGATCGGGGACACGGACTGGACCGGCGGCGAAGCCGCACTTCCGCGTGCGAAAGGCACGCGCCCCCCTTTGAAGCGCCTTGAATTCTCGGCGCTCCTGAGCAACGTTTCGTCCCGTGACCCGGATCGCCGAAATCGAAGACGCCATCGCCACGCTGCCGCGCGAGGATTTCTCGCGCTTGGAAGCGTGGTTCGACTCCTATCGCGAGCGCGTCTGGGACTGCCAGATCGAGGCGGATTCCGCGTCCGGTGCACTGGATTTCCTGCTTCGAGAGGCCGAAGAGGAGATCGCTGCGGGGAGGGCGCGGCCTGCGGATGAACTCCTTCACGACGGAAACGTTTAGGCGAGGCTTCGCCGGTCTGCGGCCAGAGACGCAGCGGCTGGCCCGAAAAGCCTATCTGCTTTGGCAGGAGAACCCACGACACCCTTCGGTGCAGTTCAAGAAGGTCGGTGCCCTTTGGAGCGCCCGAATCGACCGCAACCACCGCGCCCTGGCAACGATGCGGGACGGCGACGTCTACTGGATCTGGATCGGAAGCCACGCGGAATACGAAGAGCTGATCCAAAGGCAGCGCGGGGATAAGTAGGTCCCCACCAGCGTTCGCCCCGCTGCGAAAACCCCTCAGCCTGTTGCCGCTCGGGCAGGCTCGCTGCCGTGTGGGGCGGTTGACCTCTCGGAGATGAGATTGGAACTTCATCTCGTTCATGGCTTTTCGGCTTCGATTCTCGAAGCCCACATGTCTGCGGCCCGAAGCAATGTCGCCAGCAAAGCGAGGGCGAAGGCACCGTAGGCGTCCCGCACGCTCAAGGAACGCTCGGTCCCCTCCCCCACAGGGTCGCGGGATCGTCCGCCCGCGCGGTGTCCCCGCAGGCGAGGCGGCAGTCAAGGCGATGCAGTTGGTAGCGCCTTGATTC
>SLGN01000022.1 GCA_007123695.1 Verrucomicrobiales bacterium | reverse complement strand
TCATCCGCGGCGCAGATCCCTGCGCCCGCGCCGAGGCCCTCGTCGCCGCAGTGCGCGCCCTGCCCTTCGTCCCCGACTGCATCGTCCACACCGGCGATGTCGCCAACTCGCCCCATCCCGGCGCCTACGCCCTCGCCGCCCAAGTCCTCGCCGACCTCCCCGCGCCCGTCTACTACGCCGGCGGCAACCACGACGATGTCGCGATGATGCGCGAGGCCCTCTCCTTCGGCCCGCTCGATCCGCTCCTGCCCGGACGCGAGGACCGCCTCTGCTACCGCATCGCGGGTTCGGTCGGCGAGCGGATGGACTGCTTCATCCTCGACGGTCGCGTGCCCGAAGCCGAGGGCCCCCACGGTCTCCTCACCGAAGCGGAAATCGAAGCGGTGCTGAACTGCATCGGAGGCGGGGCAAAACCCGTCGCCGTCTTTCTCCACTACCCGCCCAGCCCGGTCCGCTCGCCATGGATCGACGAGCACCTCCTGCTGCGCAACGGGCCGGCCTTCCTCGAGGCCCTGCGCGCCGAGGCGGGCGATCGGCTCCGCGGCGTTTTCTTCGGCCATCTCCACCGCGGTCTCACCCTCTACTCCCACGGCGTCCTCCAATGCGGGGTCTCCAGTCCCGCCTGCGAATTCTCCGCCGGTCCCTTCGACGAGACCTGCGACTTCCTGCCCGGCGGCCCCCTCCCCTTCCACCACATCTCCTTCACCGCGTCGGGCACCCATGTGAAGGACTACTCCATCCCCTTCTCTCCGGCCAACGGCGAACCGACAGCCAGCTCCGCCCCATGAGCAGGCCGCCTCGCGTCTGCGTCTTCTTCGACCGCGACGGCGTGGTGAACCGCTCGCCCGGCCCCGGATACATTCTCGCCCCCGAGCAGTTCGAACTGAACCCCGGCATCGCCGAAGCACTCCGCGCGGTCCGGCGGCTCGGCGCCCTGGCCGTCGTGGCGACGAGCCAGCGGGGCGTCGGCAAGGGGCTTATGTCCGCGGCCGACCTCGACCGCATCCACGCCCGCATGGCCGAACTTCTCGCCGCCGAGGGGGCCTCCTTCGACGCCATCTACGCCCACACCGGCCTCGGCGGACCCGGCGACCACCCCGCCAAGCCCGATCCCGGGATGCTGCTCGCCGCAGCGCGGGACTGGTCCATCGACCTCTCGAAATCGTGGCTCGTCGGCGATGCTGACCGCGACATCGAAATGGGCCAGGCCGCCGGTCTCGTCGGCACCATCCGAGTCGTCGGCGAGCATCCCATCACAACCGAAGCCGTTCACCTCGTCCAATCCACCATGGAAATACCGGAATTGCTGGAATCAGTTTTGAAATTCTGAAAAATAAAATCCAACTCGCTTTCCCTTGGGCCTCGGCTAGGTTAGATTTTCCCCCGCGATCCGACTCCGGTTCGCCGCCCCAGCCCAACGGTGCCACAAACCGCCTCGATCCCCGAACCCCTCTATGGCCAGAGCCTCCAACCTCACGATGTGCTCCTTCTGCGGAAAGAGCCACGCCGAAGTCAAGAAACTGATCGCCGGCCCCGGCGTCTACATTTGCGACGGTTGCATCAACGTGTGCCGCGGCATCCTCGAGAAAGAACTCCACGAGGCCGAGGAGGAAGTCGCCTCCGACTTGAGCGTCCCGCGCCCGAAAGAGCTTTTCGAGAACCTCAACCAATACGTCATCGGCCAGGAGCACGCGAAGAAGGTGCTCTCCGTCGCGGTCCACAACCACTACAAGCGGCTCCAGCAGTTCACCCCGCATCCCAAGTCCAAGGCACACAGTCACCTCGCCCAGTATGAGGACGTCGAGATCGAGAAGAGCAACATCCTCCTCATCGGTCCGACCGGATCGGGCAAGACCCTCCTCGCCAAGACCCTGGCCAAGCTGCTCAACGTCCCCTTCTGCATCGCCGACGCGACCACCCTGACCGAGGCCGGCTATGTCGGCGAAGATGTCGAGAACATCATCCTGCGCCTCCTCCAGGCCGCCGACTACGACGTCAAGCGTGCCGAGATGGGCATCGTCTACATCGACGAAATCGACAAGATCGGACGGAAGACCGAGAACGTCTCCATCACCCGGGATGTCTCGGGCGAGGGCGTCCAGCAGGCGCTCTTGAAAATGCTCGAGGGCACCGTCTGCAACGTACCCCCACAGGGCGGACGCAAGCATCCGCAGCAGGAATACATCCAAGTCAACACCGAGAAGATCCTCTTCGTCTGCGGCGGCGCCTTCGTCGGACTGGATGAAATCGTGGGCCGACGCCTCGGCAAAAAGGTTCTCGGCTTCGGCGACGAGATCACCAAAGTCGCGAGCGAGAGCGACATCGAACGCCAGCTCCGCAACATCTCCCCCGAAGACCTCCACGGCTTCGGTCTCATTCCCGAGTTCATCGGCCGCCTGCCCGTCGTCTCGACCCTGCGCCCGCTCAAGCGCGAGGAGCTGGTGCGCGTCCTCACCGAACCCAAGAACGCCATGGTCAAGCAGTACAGCAAGCTGCTCGCCATGGACGGGGTCGCCCTCGAGATCACCGACGACGGCCTCGACGCCCTCGCCGACGAAGCCATCGGGCGGGGCACCGGAGCGCGCGCCCTGCGCTCCATCTTCGAAAAGCTCATGCTCGACGTGATGTTCGACGCGCCCCATCACGAGGGGCGCACCCGGGTCGTCATCGACCGCGACGTCGTCGAAGGCCGGCGCGACCCCGTCGCTGTTCCCGACGAAACGAGGGCCAAGGGCGAGAAGGAGGCGGCGTGAGCGGGCCCCTCCGCCGCATCTTCTCCGCAGGGGCGCGGCCGAAATCGCCCGGCCTCCCCGCCTGCCTTTTCGCCGCCCTCGGACCCATTCTCGCCCTCGCCC
>SLGN01000543.1 GCA_007123695.1 Verrucomicrobiales bacterium | reverse complement strand
GGCTGCGGAACACGAGGTCGAGGGCGATCCGTTTGTAGAGGGCGCATTCCTTGCGCACTGCGGGATCGATGGCGAGTCGGAGCCGGTGGCGGACGGTGAGGTCGGCGAGGAAGGCGTCTGCGGAATTTTCGACGAGTTCGGCGGCGGCGACGAAGCTGCCGATCTTCTTGCCGACGGTCGATTCAACCCGGCCGCGCCGGATGGCGGAGACGAGTTCCCCGACGATGCGGGAATCGTCCTCGTCGAGGCAGACCGACTCGGCCCAGCGCTCGACGCGGTCGGCTTGGATGAAGCCCGCCTCGATCCCGTCGGCGATGTCGTTGAGGGAGTAGGCGGTGTCGTCGGCCCAGTCCATGAGCTGGCACTCGATGGAGCGGAAGCGGTTGCGCTCCGCCCCGGGGGCGAGGCCGGGCGGAAAGTCGCGCCCGTCCGCGACGAAGCCGAGCAAGGGGGCCTGGTCGGCGTAGAGGAAGTGGTTGCGCTGTTGCTCGACCTCGCCGAACAGCGTCTTGTATTTCAGGACGCCGTCCATGAGGGCGCGGGTCGGATTCATGCCCCGGTCGGGGCCGAAGAGGATGCGCGAGAGGATGCGGAGGGTCTGGGCGTTGCCCTCGAAGCCTCCGTAGGGCGCCATGAGCCGGTGCAGGACCCGCTCGCCGGTGTGGCCGAAGGGCGGATGCCCGATGTCGTGGGCGAGGCAGGCAGCTTCCACCAGATCAGCGTCGAGGCGGAAGTCGGGCCGGAGCAGCGGCGAGGTGCGGTTGAGGCGGTCGCAGAGACTGCGCCCGATCTGGGCCACCTCGATGGAGTGGGTCAAGCGCGTGCGGTAGAAGTCGTACTCGCCGCTGAAGAAGACCTGGGTCTTGTTCTGGAGCCGCCGGAAGGCCGAGGTGTGGATGATGCGGTCGCGGTCGATCTGGAAGGCGCTGCGGTGCTCCCCGGGACGGGGCGGCCGCTCGCTCCCCATGCGGGCTTCGTCGAAGTCGCCGTAGAATTCGTTTGTCATCTCCACCCGCGAGACTACTCCCGAGGCAAGCCGCTGCAACGCGCGAGTTCTCCATCAAATTACAAAAACAACTCAAACATTTGATTTTTATGAAATTTTCAGTAAATTTTCGGAAGTTCGATGGACTCCCGCTACGAGATCAAGGGCCGCATTGCGCGCGGCGGCGTGGGCGCCGTCTACGAGGCCTACGACTTCGCCATGGACCGGCCGGTGGCGATCAAGCGGCTGCTGCCGCCGGAGGAGGCCCGTCTCGCCGGGTCTGCTGGTTCGGAAACGCTGGCGCGCGAGTTCGACGCCTTGGTCCGGCTGCGGCATCCGAACGTGGTGTCGGTCTTCGAGTTCGGCGAGGACGAGGAAGGCCCCTACGTCGTCTATGAATTGGTGCGGGGGGAGACGCTGGACAAGGTGGCCGGGAGCGCGGCGCTCTCTCCGGACGAGTTCGTCGAATTCGCCCGGCAGGCTCTCGGTCCGCTCGTCGCGGCCGAGGAGCTTCACCTGCTGCACCGGGACATCAAGCCGGGAAACATAATGCTCGCCGCGCTGCCCGAAGGAGGCTTCCGGGTGAAGCTGCTCGATTTCGGCATGGCCAAGTTCAGCGAGTTCCCCTCGCCGCAGACCTTGGATCTGTCGGGAACCTTTCTCGGCTCGATCGACTATGTCTCGCCCGAGCAGGTCGAGGCCCGTCCGCTCGACCAGCGCACCGACCTCTATTCGCTGGGCTGCGTCTGCTATTTCGCCCTGGCCCGCAGGGCGCCCTTCGCGGGGCGTTCGGAGGCCGACACTCTGATGCGGCATCTGGAACACCGCGTCGAGCCGATCGGCGAGTCGCGGCCCGATCTCGATCCGGCCCTCTCCGCATGGGTGATGCGCCTGATTTCCCGCCGCACCTGCGACCGGCCGCGAACCGCGAGCGAAGCGCTCCGCGCCCTCGAGGAAGTCGCGACCGGTAACGGGACGGAGGCGGAGAGGGAATCGTGCCCGGTGGAATCGCCGGCCATGCCGTCGCCCCTTCGAAGGTCGCGGCGACCGATCCTGCCCGCCGCCGCGCCCCGGCGCCGGGTTCCGCCTCCGCGCCGGGGCCGGCGACCTGCCGGCGCTGGCGAGGCAGCGGCATGGGCTACCGCCTTGGTTTGCGCGGGCATCCTCGCCGGCGGGATCCTCGCAGCACGATCGAAACCTCCCCAGCGGCACCGTGCGAGCGCTGCGGTGCGGCCTTCGCCCACCGCCTTGGCCACCCCCGCGTTCCCGGCGGGCCGGCATCCCGAAGGGCCCGGCATTCCGACGGACAGGGCGACGCCGACCCGGAAGTAGCGGCCCCGTACGCGGATCACGGCGCCTTGGCGAGATCGACGCAGACGAGTTCTCGGTCGTTGCGCACGTAGACGCGGGTTCCGGCGAAGGCGGGGTAGGACCAGAGCACCGTTCCCTCGGGCCGCTGCTTGAGTGGGGTGGTGGGTTCGATGAGCCGGGCCCGGTCGATCTCTTCGTATCCCTGCGGGGTGAGCCGGGCGACGACCAGTTCACCGCGCTCGGTCACGATCCAGGTGCGGTCGCCCTGCGGCACCATGAACCCGGTGCCCCAGCGTCCCTGGGGAATGGCCGAGAGGTCTTCCCAGACCCGCTCGCCGGTGGCCAGTTCGAGGCAGCGCAACTGGCCGTAGCTGTCGATGCCGTAGACGTGGTCGCCATCGATGTAGGGAGGGCTGATCATGCAATGGAGGGCGTCGGTGCTGCGTTCGTTGATTCCCTGCCGGTGCCAGATCTCGCGGGCGGTCGGCGTTTCCCGTCCGAGTTCGACGAGACGCGAGCCGTCGTAGAAGACGGAGAGAAAGAGACGGCTGCCGTCGGCGTTGCG
>SLGN01000286.1 GCA_007123695.1 Verrucomicrobiales bacterium | reverse complement strand
CGAGGCGGCCTTCCGGCGGCTTCACGATCGGTATGGAGGGCTTCTCTATGCAGCAATCCACCGGATCCTCGACGATCCCGCCGATACCGAGGAGGTCTTGCAGGAGGTTTTCGCCCTGCTGTGGCGCAAGGCCGGACAGTATCGGCCGAGCCGGGGACGTCCCGTGACATGGCTCACCTCGACGGCCCGGAACCGGGCCATCGACAGGCTGCGTTCCCGCAAGCGTCAGTCGCGACTGAAGGAGGCCTTTGGAGAAGTCGCCGAGCTGGTCCAGCGCAACACCGCCCCCCCGAGCGCGCTCGAAATGGCCGCGCGTCGCGATGCGTGCGCGGCGGTCAGAACCGCCGTTCTGGACCTTAACGACATCCAGCGCGAGGCGATCGAGAAGGTGTATTTCCAAGGTCTCACCCAGCAGCAGGTTGCCGACCAGATCGGCGAGCCTCTCGGTACGGTGAAGGCGAGGGTGCGTCGCGGACTCGCCAAGCTGCGCGAAAATTTGGGAGGGTAGCCTGGCGCAGGGACAGTCGCTTCATCCAAAAAGGAACTCCTTCCAAAGGGACGCGATTCGTTATGCCGCGAATTTTGCGTAGAGCTGGATGACGGTGCGGGTGGTGAGGAGGAGGGTGAGGACGAGTCCGACCGAGCCCATCGCGACCATCCAGCGCGGTACCCGGCGGGCGCCTTCGAGATCGGGGCGGGTGGCGAGATAAAGAAGCGCGAGAGCGAGGGCGGGCAGACCAAGGACGGTCGAGGCCTGGGCCACGGTGATCGCGGCAACCGGCTTGATGTCGAGGAGGATGCAGACGATGGCGATGCCCATGGCGAGGAGCAGGGCGAGGACGGTGGCGTGCTTGGTGCCGCGATCATTCATGGTCGATCCCTTGCCGAAGCCGTCTGCGAGCATGTTGCCGCCGATGAGCGCGTTGACGAGGAAGGCGCCGAAGCCACCCGCGAAGATTCCGGCCGCGAAGACGAGCTTGGCGTTGCGGCCGAAGAGGGGCTCGAACTGCCGTGCGATGTCGCCCACCGAGTTCAGCTGGGAGGGATCGACCGACTTGCTGTGAAGGGCGGCGGCGGCGGTGGTCATGAGAATGAGCGAGACGCCGCCGAGCACGCAGATGCCGACGAGCGAATCGATCATCCCTTTCTTCGCGTCGGGGAGCTTCCAGCCTTTGGCCCGGACGCTGTAGGATTGGAAAAACGCACCCGCCACCGAGAAGGTGGTGGCCACGAGGGCTTGCAGCACGGTGACGTTCGCGTCGGCGGCGGGGGAGGAAAAGAAGGCGCGGAAGCCGCCTTCGGGGGGCGTGGGGACGAGTCCGCGGAGGACGGCCCCAAGATCGGGCTTGGCGAGGACGAGGTTCACGATGAAGGAGCACACGACGAGGAGGACGATTCCCTTGAGGAGGCGCTCGACCGGTTTGTAGAGGTTTCCGAAGCGGTAGATCACCCCGATGACGAAGAGGTTCAGCAGCACGAGGATTCCGACCTTGACCCCGGTGCGGCCTTCCAAGGCCGATTCGGTGGCGCCTTCCTTTTCCGCAAACGGCTCGACCGCGGCGAGGATGGCGAGGTTGTTGCTGACTTGGAAACCGGCCACGACAAGGAAGAGAAAGATGCCCACCACCGCCGCAACTGGGCGTCCGAGCCGGTTGGCGAGTTCCTGTAGGAGGGTGTGTTCGTGCACGACTCCGAGGCGTGCCGAAAGCACCACCATGCTCCACATCAGCACGGCGGCGATGACGAGGACCCAGACCATCTGGTAGCCGTAGATCGCCCCGGTCTTGGAGCTCATGAGCATGCTGCCGGGACCGCACACGACGGCGGCGACGATGATGGCCGGTCCGATGGAGCGGAGGAATTCGAGGATTCGGTTCATGAATGGGGGGCCTTGGTGCTTGATGCGATTAAGAAGGGCAATGGTCCGTCGCTGATGCGGCGGGAAAGCGTTGGGCTGCGTTGGGCTGCGTTGGGCTGCGTTGGGGAAGCGGCGGGCGTGACGCAAGCTCGAAACTGGCAAGAAACCCGGTCGGGATAAAGCGGAAAGTTTCCCCGAAAGACGCCCCCGGCGTAACCGGATCCCGTGAACGCCGAATTCCCCCGGACCAGAGCCGCCGCCCGCGTGCAGCTCGAGGACTTCCTGCCCCGCGCCGCCGCCTACGCGGCGAGGCGAAATTATGTGGAGTCTGGACACGGCAACGTCTCGCGGCTCTCGCCGGCGGTGCGGACCCGCCTTCTCCTGGAGCGGGAGTTGGTGTCGGCGGTGCGGACTCGACACGGCAATGGGGGCGCAGAGAAGTTCGAGCAGGAAGTGGCGTGGCGCCGCTATTGGAAGGGATGGCTGGAGCGGCGCCCCCGGGTGTGGTCGCTCTACCGCGAGGATCTCGCAGAAATGTCCTTGGGCGGGCGCGCCGAGGAGGTCGCCGAAGGCCGGAGCGGGGTCGCGATCATGGACCATTTCGCCCGCGAGCTGCTCGAAACGGGCTATCTCCACAACCATGCGCGGATGTGGTGGGCTTCCTTCTGGATCCACGTGGAGCGACTGCCGTGGCAGCTCGGGGCGGGTTGGTTTTTGCGCCATCTGCTCGACGGCGACGCCGCCTCGAACACTCTCTCGTGGCGTTGGGTCGCGGGTATGCACACTGCGGGGAAGACCTACCTGGTGCGCCGCCCGAATCTCGAGCGCTACCTGGCGCCGGAGCTCATGGAGGCGAACCGCGCCGGACTCGGTCGCCTCAAATCGTCCACGCCCGCCGAATGCAGACCTGAAGCGCTCGAACCGCCGCTGCCGATGGAGCCGGGCTCCGATGGCGAAACGGCTCGACTGGAGGGGCGCAGGTGGGGGCTCTGGCTGCACGACGAGGATTTGCTTCCGGAGGATTCCCCGCTTGCGGGGATGCGGCCTCTTGCGGCGACCGCCACGGCAACGGCGGGCATGGATGCCGCAGGCGGCAGTGACTCGGCGATCCGGAGGACCTATCTACGCAGCGCCCTCGACGACGGGGCGACGAGGGCTTCGGCTCATTTCGGAATACCCTGCCCGGTGCAGGAGACGGTGGATCTGGCTGCGGACCTCGCCGCGTGGACGCAGGAGCATCGGCTGGAGTCCGTCGTCTCGATGCGTCCCTTCGTCGGACCGCTCGCCGACCGTCTGCCTTCCGTCGAGGCAGCCCTTTCACGACATGGGGTGCGTCTCTGTCTGATCCGCCGGCCCGAGGATCGGGTGGCGATGCGCTGCGCCACCGGGGGGTTCTTCGGTTTCTGGAAGCGGCTCGGGGCGCTGGAAACCGCAGGCTAGGGCCCGAGGAGCGAGCGCAAGCTCTTGGCCCAGACGCGGTAGCCATCGCGGTTCATGTGGATGCCGTCGATCGAGAAAAGCTCGCGCCTGGGGGTGCCGTCCTCGCGCAGCATGTTTGCGTGGATGTCGACGTAGGTGGCAAATCCGAGGGCCTCGGCTTCGGATTCGAGCAGTTCGTTCGCCCGGCGCGCAGCTCCGACTCGCATTCTCCGGGCGAGGGCGCGGTTCGGCTTGATCGAGATGACGTAGACGCGGACATCGGGAATGCCGGCCTTGAGGGCGAGGGCCACTTCGCGGAATTGGCGGGCCACTTTTTCCGGCTTCCGCAGCCACGCCACGTCGTTGTCGCCGGAGTAGATGACGTAGCGCTTCGCCGGGTAGCGGGCGGCCCACTCGGCGGCACGCGGCACGAGGTGGGAATAGGTCGTGCCCGGCTTGCCGAGATTGAGGGTCTTCATCTCGGGAAAGTCCTTGGGCAGCGATTTCCAGAAGGCGATGCTGGAGCTGCCGATGAAGACGATGGTCTCCCGATCGAAGGGCGCTGCGGCGGGATCCTCTGCGCCGACGGCTGGAAGAAGGGCGAGGGCAAAGGCAAGGAGGAGGGAGGCGGCTTGGCCGGTGTGGGGCATCGGTGCAGCTATCTCGTTCGGTAGAGGAAGGCGTCGGAAGTGACGAGCGAAACGATCAGCGCCTTCATGCTGCCGCCGTTGTCGCGGTAGGCCCGGTGGGCGGCCTGGAGGATGGGGGCGTCGTTGAGGGTTTCGTTGCGGCCCATCCAAAAGCGGAAGGAGTGACGCACGAAGACCTGCTCGACACGCTCGCTCGCGGCGAGCCGCTGGATCATTTCGAGGGCGTTCTCGACCGGGCCGTCGAGCGCGGGGTCGCCGGACGCGATGATCTCGCCGCTGGCATCGACCGGCTCGCCCAGCTCGTGGGTGCGGTAGAGGCCGGCGTGGTTGTAGATTTCGAAGGGCAGGCCGAGGGGGTCCATCTTCTGGTGGCAGCTCCAGCAGTACTTCTCGCGGGTGACGCGCATGCGCTGGCGCAGGCTCGTGTCGGGTTCGTCGGGCAGCATGGCATCGACGGTGATGGGCACGTCGGGAATGCCTCCGCCGAGGAGCCGCTCGCGGATCCAGATGCCCCGGTGGATGGCGTGGTTGTCCATTGCGTCGGAGTGCGAGACGAGCCAGCTGGGGTGGGTGAGAATGCCGAGCCGCTGGCCTTCGGGGGCGGTGGCGAGGATGCGCTCCGGTGCCATGGACTCGCGGCCGAAGGTGGGGCGGCTGGCGCGGGCGTGGGTTTCGGGGCCTTCCAGCGTCGCCTTCTCCACACCGGTGAGGAAGCCGTCGCGCAGTTCCCTTCTTTCGGTTGCGGCACGCCGCTTTTGCGCGTCGAGATCGCGCTGCCTTTGCTGGAGCCTTTTGCGGGCGTTGGAGTCTTCGGGATCTTCGGCCAGGGTGGCCTCCAGTTCGGCGATCTCTTCTTCCAGTTTCTTTTGCGCGGCGGCGAGCTTCGCCTCGAGCTCCTTGGTCGCTTCGCGCTTGGCGTTTTCGGCGGTGGCCTTTTCCTCCGGCTGGAGTTCTCTGCCGAAGTAGATCCGGTCGGCCTCGGTGGCCACGACCTGCTCGGTGGTGAGAAGTTCCTTGAGGACGTCGTGGTCGTTTTCGAGGATCATCTCGATGAGCCGGTCGGTGCTTGCCATGCCGTCGAACATGGCGCGGAAATGGGCGGACTCCCGGCTCGGCGCTCCCGTGCTGGCGAGGGCGCGGGTGTCCTTGCAGATGTAGCCCGCGATGTCGTGGTTGAAATATTCGCGGAAGAAGCGTAGCAGGCGGGGCTTGCGGATGCTGTCGTCCTCGAGCATCCGGACGATCTCCCGCTCGACGTCCTCGCGGGTGCGCATGCGTCCTTGCAGGATGGCTTCGCGCAGGGTTTCGTCCGGCCTGAGGTAGCGCAGGGCATGGTTCACGGCGAGTCCCAGCTCCCAGTCTTGCAGCATGACGCGGCCGTGCTCGTCGGGCTCGCCGGTCTCGGCGAGTTCGGGCCGGAAAAGGGCGTCGCGGTCGAGGAAGATGGCCGAGAGCCCGAGGAAGACGCCGTCCTCCTTGCCGATTTTTTCGACGGAGTCCTTCACGATGCCAAGGTAGTCGTCGGATTCCTCGGCGGTCGGCGGGCGGAAGACGACGGCCTCGAAGAGGAAGTCCACCGCTTTTCGGAGGCGTTCGTCGCTGATTTCGGGCTGCTCCATCAATTCGATGAGAGGCGTGACGGGGCGGACTTTCTTGGTGCTGTAGACGATGGAGGTGGGCAGGCCGCGCATGTCGCCGACGAATTTGTAGGAGTCCGGGTCGTCGGTGATCTGCTCGGGAATGGCGATGCTGAGCGGGCCGTAGGCCATGTAGCGCAGGATGTCTTCGGCCTTGCCCAGAATCTGGGTGGCCTCGGCGCTGTTGACGGTGTGGAAGTGGGGGTAGTTGGAGAAACCGTGCTTGCGACCCGAGGAGAGGACGGCGGGCACGCTCTTCACGGCGGTGGCGTAGGCGACCGTGCCGCCCTGCACCCTGAGGATGCGGTCGGTGCCGAAGTAGAGCTTCAGCTCGCCGCCGTGGTTGGTGGGGACCTCGTCGCCGTGGGCACGCAGGCCGGGCCTCTCCGGATCGAAGGGCGGCTCGGCGTTGATCAGCTCGTTGAGCCGGGTGATGTGTTCCTGCGGCGTGATCCGCCAGAGGCGGGCAGGAGAGGATGCGGGGACGAGTTCTACCCCCTCGGGCAGGGAACCGAAAAGCAGATCGTGGCTGACGAAGTTCCCTTTCGCCGGATCGCGGTGGGCGTCGAAGCCACCCTTGTCGGCCATGGCGCTCTCCAGTTCGCCGACGACCCAGTCGGTGAAGCGCAGCCGCTCGACGGTTTCGGGGCTCGCCTTCTTCTTCGGAGGCATTTCTTCGAGCGCGACTTGCGCCCAGACCGATTTCCAAACGGCGGCGTTGGTCTCGTCGACCGGCCCGAGGTCGAACAGGTTCAGATCGGCTTCGGCGGTGAGGTCGTCGTGGCACTCGTAGCAGTGCTTTTCGAGGAAAGGCAGGGCGAGATTCTCGAAGCTGCCGCCGACGGGATGTCCGGGCACATAGGGACCGTCGGCCCGCAGCGGCGTCGCGGCCGCGGCGGAGAGGGCGAGAGCAGCGAGGAGCGCTGCGGGATGGGCGGCAGTCCGCCGGTTCATGCAAGGATTTCGCGAAGGGGACCGCTGCCGGAGTCGAACTTCTGCGCCATCTTCTCGCTCATGTTGTAGCGATCGCGATTGACGCCGACGGACTTGAGGAGCGTCGCGTAGAGCGCGTTGATGGGCCGGGTGCCGTCGAGCTGGGTGAAGCGGCCCGATTTGAAGGCGCCGTTGCAGTTGCCGAGCAGCATCACCGGCCAGGTGGCGCCGTTGGTGTGCTGCTTGTCGGCGTTGTTGCTCGTGTAGACGATCAGGGTGTTGTCCATCATCGTGCCGCTGCCTTCGGGAACGCTCTCGAGTTCCTCCATCAGCTTCACCAGCATGCGGGTGTTGTACTGGCGGATCTTGATCCAGATCGGGTTGTCCGCCTGCGGCATGTGCCCGAGGTTGTGGCCTTGCTCCTCGACGCCGACGCCTTTCCACGAGCCGAAGATTTCCCCGCGACCGGAGCCGAGCGTCAGCACGCTGGTGATTCCCGACTTGAGCGCGGAAACGCCGAGGTCGAGGAGCACGTCGTGCCAGTCGGTCTCGAATTCCGGGTTCGTGTAGCGCCCGTCGACGGAGGGAGCGAATTTGCGAAGGTGGTCGGAGACGGAACCGAGGCGCTCGCGGAGACCGTTGATGTCCTGGAAGCCGGACACATACTGCCCGTAGCGCGGACGGTCGGCCTCGGGCAGGGAGCTTCCCTTGGAGGCGGCGAGCGACTCGATCCGGTCGAACATGGCGGAGCGTGCCTCGTGCTGGCTGCGGATGGACCCCTCGGAGATGCCGCCGTAGAGCATCTGGTAGAGGAAGTTCGGGTCCGAGTGCATGAAGATGGGCTGGCCCGCGCCGCTCGCCGAGAGGTTCGCCACGGTGGGCTTCGAGCGCATGTTGTCGAGCGAATCCATGCCGATGCAGAGATGGGGCAGCAGGGTCTCGGGCAAAACCTGGCTCAGCTCGTAATCGATCGTGGGGGCGCTGGGAGGCACGCCGTCGCTGCCCCGGTAGCCGCCGAGGGCGCCGAAGAAGGCGCTGTGCGAGGGACTCGTGTGGAGACCGTGCAGGCCGTTGATGATGTGGAGCCGTTCCTTGAAGGGCTCGAGCGCCTGGATCGGCTCGGGCAGCTTCGCCTTGGCGAGGGAGGCGCTCGCGGACATGCCCGCAGGGATGCAGGTCTTCGGTTCGAAGCCTTGGTTCTGCAGGAAAAAGATGATCCGCTTCGGACCGCCCGACGAGGCGGACGCCTGGGTGAGGCCCGGCAGGGCGGAGGAACCAATCGCGGCGCCGAAGCCGGAGAGAATGGTCTGAAGAGATTGTCTGCGAGTGACCATGGGAGTGAGGAGTCTGGGATTCGAGAAACCGTTCATCAGCAAGAAACGGCCCGATTCGCCCTTCTTCAACGCCTTTTCCACCGCGCGTTTGCGGCAAACGATGTCGTGAACGGTCTGCGTGCGAAGGGTTCCGCCCCGCAAATCCCCGTTGACGTAACCTCGCTTCGGAAACACCCTCAGGCAAACATGAACTGGATACCCGCCCACGACTTCGAAGACCTCCGCTACGAGACCTCGGAGGACGGTCAGATCGCCAAGATCACGATCAACCGTCCCGAGGTGCGCAACGCCTTCCGCCCCCTCACCGTCCGGGAGATGCTGGCCGCCTTCGAGCTGGCCCACGAGGATCCCAAGGTGGGCGTCGTCATCCTCACGGGCGAGGGCGAGCTGGCCTTCTGCTCGGGCGGCGACCAGAAGGTGCGCGGCGACGCCGGCTACGTCGGCAGCGACGGGGTGCCCCGGCTCAACATCCTCGACGTGCAGAAGAAGATCCGCTCGCTGCCGAAGCCGGTCATCGCGATGGTGGCCGGCTACGCCATCGGCGGGGGCCACGTCCTCCACGTCGTCTGCGACCTCACCATCGCGGCGGAGAACGCGCGCTTCGGCCAGACCGGTCCGAAGGTCGGCTCCTTCGACGGCGGACTCGGCTCCAGCTACCTCGCCCGCATCGTGGGGCAGAAGAAGGCGCGCGAGATCTGGTATCTCTGCCGCCAGTACGACGCGCAACAAGCCCTCGAGATGGGGCTGGTCAACACCGTCGTCCCCCTGGAGCGGCTCGAGGAGGAGACGGTGCAGTGGTGCCGCGAGATCCTCGCCCATTCGCCGCTCGCCCTGCGCTGCCTCAAGACCGCCCTCAACGCCGACTGCGACGGCCAGATGGGCCTGCTCGACCTCGCCGGGAATGCCACCCTCCTCTACTACATGTCCGAGGAGGCGCAGGAAGGCCGCAACGCCTTCGTCGAAAAACGGAAGCCCGACTTCTCCAAGTTCCCCCGCGTGCCCTAGGTCGGCAGCGGTGCCCCTGACCGAGCCATGAACGTCGTGCCCTGGATCCTTGCGGCCCGGCCGAAGACCTTGCCGGCGGCGGTCGTCCCGGTCTGGGTCGGCTCGATGCCGACGCTGGCCGATGGAAATCCGCTGACGGGTTCGTGGCTCCTGTTCTGGTTCACCCTGCTGAGCTGCCTCTGCATCCAGATCGCGACGAATTTCTTCAACGACGCCATCGACCATCTCAAGGGCGCCGACACGCAGCGGCGGCTTGGCCCGACGCGGGCCGCGGCCTCGGGGCTGCTGCGGCCCGGCACCGTCCTCGTCGGGGCCCTCGCGGTCTGCCTCGCCGCCGCGCTCTTCGCCATCCCCCTGATCCTCGCGCGGGGCTGGCCCGTCGTCGCCATCGGGGCGGTCTCGCTCTTTTTCGCCTACGGCTACACCGGCGGCCCGGTGCCGCTCGCCTACCGCGGGCTGGGCGAGCTTTTCGTGATCCTTTTCTTCGGTTTTGTGGCGGTGTCAGGCTCCCATTTCGTGCAGGCCGGGGAATGGGGCGGATGGGGCGACGGCATCCTGCGGCTCGGCCTGCAATGCGGACTCTACTCCAGCGTCCTCATCGCGGTGAACAACCTGCGCGACACCGAAGAGGACCGCCTCTCGGGCAAACGCACCCTCGCGGCACGCTTCGGCGAGGCCTTCGCGCGGACCGAGATCCTCGTCTTCTGCCTCGTCCCGGTGCTGCTCTGGAGTCTTTTCGAAACCGAGTCGCTCGCGGCGCTCGCTCTCGGCTTTCTCCCCGCCCCGGTCGGCGCCGCCGTGGTCTTCTGCGTCTTCCGCTTCCGCCCCGGGCCGGTCTACAACCGCATCCTCGCCCTCGGCGCATTGCAGTTGCTCCTTTTCGCCGTCGCGGCCACCTTGCGAGCGATGCTGCGATGAAGACCGACGGCCCGATTCATTATTGGCGCTACGCCCTGCGATCGGCTGGGACGCTCAACGCGGTCAGCACGCGCACCGGGCATCCCGGGGCCCTCGTCCGCGTCGGCGAGGGCTTCGGCTGCCTCCACCCCTGGCCCGAACTCGGCGATCCCGGCCTCGACGAGCTGCTCGCGAGCCTCGCCCGGGGCGAGGCGGACCACCCCCTGCTCGTCGGCGCCCTCGAATGCGCCCGTCTTGACGGGGTGGCGCGGCGGGCGGGCCGCTCGCTCTTCGCCGGTCCCGTTCCGGAGAGCCACTGGCTCGTGCGCGAGGGAGACGATCCCGGCTTCGCCAAGAGCGACGGCTTTTCCCTCGCCAAGCTCAAGGGTACGCCCGACCTCGCCCGCATCGTCGCCCAGATCGACGCCTGGGGCGGGGCGGGCTTGCGGGTCCGCCTCGATTTCAACGAATCCCTCGCCCGGGGCGCCTTCCTCGATTTTTGGAAGGCCCTCGGACCGGGGCGACGCGAGGTTGTCGATGTAGTGGAAGATCCCGAGGTCTGGAGCGAGGAGGGCTGGATGGATCTGCGCGAGGCCGGCGTGCCTCTTGCGGTGGACCGCGACCACACCGGCCGCCTCCGACGCGGCGACGTCCTCGTCTACAAGCCGGCCCACTACGGCTTCGCCTGCAACCGCGACACGCGCTTCTACGTCACCTCCTCGATGGACCATGCCGTGGGGCAGATGTGGGCGGCGGCCTTCGCCTCGGTCGCCTCGGCCGGCGGGAGAAACGACCGGCTCCTCCCCTGCGGCCTGCTCACGCACCGCTGCTTCGAGAACGATCCCTTCTTCGAGCGGCTCCGCTGCGACGGGCCGCGCCTTCTCCCGCCCGGCGGCACCGGCCTGGGCTTCGACGACCTCCTCGAGCGGCTGCCATGGAAGCGTCTGAACTGAGTTCCGCCGCCTACTGGGAGTCCGAGTCGGTCGATATCCGCCTCAACCCCAAGCGCCCCGCCGATGCGGTGGGTCTGCGCGAATTCCTCGAAGGCGAGCTCGGCCTGCGTTCCGCCGTGGTCCTCGCGACCTCGGGCTCGGAGGGGGCTGCGAAATTCGTCGTCCTGCCAAAGGCGGCGCTGCTGGCCTCGGCCGCGGCGGTCAACGCGCATTGCGGCCTCGGCCGCGGGGAT
>SLGN01000254.1 GCA_007123695.1 Verrucomicrobiales bacterium | reverse complement strand
TCGGGGGCGAACTCGTCGGCGGCGAGCTGCTCGCGCACGAACTGGTCGTAGGGCTTGTCGTCGTTGAAGGAGCGGATCACGTAGTCGCGGTAGCGCCACACGTCGGGGCGGACTTCGTCGGCGCGGTAGCCGTCGCTCTCGGCGTAGCGCACCACGTCGAGCCAGTGCTGGCCCCAGCGCTCCCCGTAGCGGGGGCTTTCGAGGAGGCGGTCCACCTCGGCGGCGACGGCGGCGTCGGCGTCCTTGGCGTAGGCGAGGGCGAAGCGTTCCACCTCCTCGGGCGCGGGCGGCAGGCCGTGCAGGTCGAAATGGAGGCGCCGGACGAACTCGTGGGCGTCGGCCGGGGGCGCGGGCTTGAGATCCTTTTCGGCGAGTTTCTCGGCGATGAAGCGATCGACCGAATTCTTTGCCCAGCCTTCTCCGGCCTGCGGCACGGCGGGATCGGCCATCGGCTGGATCGCCCACCAGGCGTAGTCTTCGGCGGTGAAGCCGTGTTCGTCGCGCTCCACGCGCGTGGCGGTCTCGGCGGGCCAGGGGGCGCCGAGGGAGACCCATTTCTCCAAGGCCGCGACCTGCTCGGGGGCGAGAGACTTCTTCGGCGGCATCGCGAGGTCGGGATCGCCGCGGCGCACGGCCTCGACGAGGAGGGAGTCGTCGGGCTTGCCGGCGACGAGGGCGGGGCCGGAATCGCCGCCTTCGAGGATGAAGTCGCGGTGGTCGAGGCGCAGGCCGCCCTTGACCTTCTCTGCGCCGTGGCAGTCGTAGCATTCCGCTGCGAGCAAGGGACGCACCTCGGTCTCGAAGAAGCGCATCGCCTCGCGGTCGTCGGCTGCGGCGGGCAGGCTGAACAGGGTCAGGCCGAGGATCAAAGAGAGTTTGGTCGGGGACATGGGAGGAAAAGTTGGAAAGTTTTCAGGGTTCAGTTTTCAGGGGCCTGGGCCTTCACTTGGTTTGCAGCCAGAGGGTCGGGGCGGGGGAGGTGGGGTGCTCCTTTGAGGCGAAGGCGTGGACGAGGCCCTGCTGGTCGCTCTCGCCGGTCTCGCGGACGATGACCAAGGAAACAATCTCACCGGGATGGGTGCGAAGAAAGTCCACGAACGCGTCGGACCCGGTTTCGACGAGGCCGTTGGGCGAGCCCTTGCGGATCTCGAACTCGGCGAGGCGGGTCGCGACAGACTCGGAAAGGGCGTCGTCGGCGAGAGGTCCGGCGGTCCCCCAGGTGACGGATTCTTCGCTCCATGCGGCCGCCGCAGCATCGACGATTCCGTAGACGGCAAAACGCGAGTCGGGCACGAGCGAGGAGAAGCCGAGACCGCTCGACTCGATCTTGAGCGCGAGCTTCGCCGAGCGCAGCGAGGCGCGGTCGATCCCGGCGAGGTCGAAGGCGAGCAGGGCGCGGCGCACGTTGGTCGGGGCGAGGTCGGTTTCCTTGACCATCAGGAGAGGGTGGGCCCCGGTCGGCCCATGGGAGTCGCCCCGCCGCACGTAGGCGTCGCGGCCGCGGCCGCTCGCGGTGGAGACCGCCATCCAGCCCGGTCCGGGCGAGGTGGCGGGGTCCTCGGAGCGGCGCACTTCCTGGTCGGAGGTGGGCACCGGCAGCGCGCCGGGCCGACCGACGAGGGATTTTCCGGCGAGAAGGTGCTTCGGCTCGGGCAGGTCGTCTCGCTTCACCTTCACCTCGCCCTCGAAGACGAAGACGTTCGCGTCGCCGAGCGAGTTCGCGGTGACGCCGAAGCGGGTGCCGAGGTCGATGACCTCCATCTCCGGCGTGTGGATGGTGAAGCCGTGGGCCGATTCGGGCACCTCGGCGACGACCGAGCCCTCGACGAGGCGGCATTTCATCGCCGACTCGACCTCGAGCACGCTGGGGGCCTCGAGGGTGACGGTGGCGCCGCTCGCGAAGCGGATCGTGGCCATGCCCTCGGTCAGGGCGAGGGTTCCGGGTCCGAGGCCGGCGCCCTCGACCGTGGGGAGTTCGGACCCGGCCCAGCGGCAGTTCTCCGCCTCGACCAAGGTCGCGACGAAGGGGGCGGGACGGTTCCCGAGGAAGAGAGACAGGCTCGTGGCAAAGAGCGCGAGCGCAGCCGCGGCGGCGAGCCAGACGGCGGATCGGGCGGCGGGCGGGGCGGGGGCGGGCTTCGCCCACTGCGCTTCCTCGAGCAGGGCGGGCAGGCTGTCGCCTTCGGATACGAGCAGGGCGTGGAGCCAGCGCCTTTCGACGTAGTCGCGGCGCAGATCCGGGTCGTCGATGACAGCCTGCTGGAGCGCGGCCCATTCGTCGGAGGAGAGGCGCCCTTCGAACGAGCGGTCGATGTCGTCGCGGAGGCTCATGCGGGGGAGGGGGAGGAGGAGAGGGAGAGGCGTTTCGTGACGCAGTCGTTTAGGGCCGCGCGAACGCGGCTGAGCAGCTTGTAGACCGCCGCCTCGCTGCGATCCGTCTCGCGGGCGATCGTGGCGATGTCGTGGTCGTCGTAATAGCGCAGCAGGACGAGGCGGCGCTGGCCATCGGGGAGCCGCTTGAGGCATTCCCGCAGCGCTTCGGAGCGGTCCGCGAGTTTGTCCGAGGTCCGCTCGATCTCCGCCGCGACCGCCTCGAGGAAAGTCGGATCGGTGGAGTGGAGCGGCTTCCGGCACGCGCTGCGGCGGTAGTTCAGAATCTGGTGCAGGGCGATCTTTCTCGCCCAGGCGAGGAAGTGGGATCCCTCCTCGAATTTGTCGAACTGCTTCCACATCGTGAGGCGGCAGGCCTGCAGGATGTCCTCGGCGTCGTGCCGATCCGCCACGAGGGCATGGACGTAGGCGGCGAGCGCCCGCTCGTGCTCGTTGAGGAGGACGAGGTAGCGTTCCGTCGGATCGGCGCCGGAGTTGGA
>SLGN01000548.1 GCA_007123695.1 Verrucomicrobiales bacterium | reverse complement strand
GTCCAGGAGAAGACACGGAAGTGGATCGAGGCGCGCGCTCTCGCCTCGGAGGAGGCGGCCGCGTGGCAGATGGAAAAGGCGACCCTTTCCGAGCTCGAATCGATCCGGCGAAAGGAGATCGAACAGCTCGCCGACTTCGTCGAGGCAGGAGGCCGCCGCGTCGACGAACTTGCGGAGAAGCGCTCCGCCTTCGCCGACGAGGAAACCGACCTGCGGGCCTGGCGTGCGGACCTGGAGCGGCGCCTCGCCACCTTCGAGGAGGAACTGCGCCCCTTCCTGCCCATCCTCCCTCCGCCGCTGCGGCAAAAGGTGGAGGAAGCGATCCTGCGGATCGAAACGCCCGACCCGGACCAACCGCTCCAGAATCGCGCCCGCGATCTGCTCCTCGTGCTCCAGGCCTTCGTCGAGTTCCAGAACGCCGTCACCCTCGACCGCGAGGTGCGCGAGATCGCCGGAGAACGCCGTGAGGTCGAGATCCTCTACCTCGGCATGGTCCAGGCTTGGTACGTCGACGCCACCGGCCGCCACGCCGGATCGGGCGTGCCGGGCGGGGCGGGATGGGTCTGGCGCGAGGATCCCTCCATCGCCGCACGCGTCCGCTCCGCCATCGAGATCCAGGCGAGACGGGCCCAGCCGGCCTTCGTCGAACTGCCCCTGACCAACGACGGGGCGCCCGCGACCGGAAAGGAGGGCGAACCATGAGATTCAAGGCCCTTCCCGCCATGCTCATGCTGCTCGGCGCCTTCGCCGCCGCCCGCCCCGCCCCGGCGTCGGCGCAGGACGCCGCCGAAGGCGAAGCCGCCGATGCCATCGACCGCGACCTGCGCGCCGCCCTCGACGAACTCGCCGCCCTGCGCGAAACCATCGCCGCCGAAAAGGGGCCGCTCGCCGTCGAGACGGAGCGGACCGCGGCGGAACTCCGAGAATCGAGACGGCGGGCCGATCTCGCGCGGACCGCCCGCGACGCCGCCGAGGCCGAGTTCGAAAAAGCCGAGAGCGACCTCAAGACCTGGCGCGACGAACGGCTCTACATCGAGAGCCTTTTCGCCGACTTCCGGCGCACCTGGGACTCGGCGCAGGGCTTCTTCTCGACCCCCGCCGAAGGCGCCGAGGCCCAATCGCCGCTCGAATTCCCCGGCCTCGCCCTCGCCGAACTGGCCCGCCGGGGCGGAGTCGCCGCCTTCCCCGGCGAAGTCGTCGCCGCCGATGGACGGCTCCTCGCGGGCCGCTTTGCCAAGGCCGGTCCGGTGCATTGGTTCCTCTCCGACGACGGTTCCGAGGCCGGCCTCGTCGGCGAAGGCGGCGACCTGCGCCCCCGCATCGTGCGCGGCGGCCTCGACCCCGCCGCCGTCGCCGCCCTCCTCCAGGGCGACCCGGCCGCCCCCGCCTTCGATCCCACCCTCGGCACGGCGGTGGCTCTGGGCGAGTCGCAGACCGGCATCCTCGCGCACGTCAAGCAGGGCGGGCTCTGGGTCGTCCCCATCCTGCTCCTCGCCGCCATCGCCCTCGTCTCGGCCCTCTACAAGTGGTCGCAGCTGCTCCGCATCCGCAACTTCGCCGCCGCGACCGTGCGCGAGGCCGTCGACGCCGTCAACGAGGACCGTCACGAACAGGCCCTCGCCGCCGTCGGCTCGATCCGCCACCCCGCTCGCCAATTGCTGGAGCGAGGCATCGGGCTCGTCGCGGACAAGTCGGCCATCTCGCGCGAGGACCTCGAGGAAGCCCTATTCGAGAAATTCCTCGAGGCCACCCCCTCGCTGCAGCGGGGGCTCCCCCTCATCGCCATCACTGCGGCCACCGCCCCCCTTCTCGGCCTGCTCGGAACCGTCACCGGCATGATGGAGACCTTCCGGCTCATCACCGTCTTCGGCACCGGCGACGCCAAGTCGCTCGCCTCCGGCATCTCCGAGGCGCTCGTCACGACCGAGTTCGGACTCGCCGTGGCAATCCCCTCGCTCATCGCCCATTCCCTGCTCTCGCGGAAGGTGCAGGGCATCAAGTCGGTCATGGAGATGACCAGCCTCGCTTTTCTCAACGGACTCCGCCGCCCATGATCGAGACCGCACAGATCCTCGAGGAACTCCAAACCATCGCCGCCGCCGGCGGTTGGATTCTCTGGGCTCTGCTCGCCCTGGCCTTCGCCATCGCCTGGTCCCTGCTCGGCCTGCACCGCGCCCTCTCCTTCCCCGACGCCTCGCTGCTCGCCCCCCGCACCTGGGCGCGGCTGCTGCGCGACCCGCAGGCTTCGGGGACATCCTTCGAAGAGCTCGCCAAAACGCTCGCCGCCAGCGACGACCCGGCGCGGCGCCTCGAGGAGGCCGGGCATCGGCTCTTCGCCCGGTCGCGGCGGCGCTTCCCATTCGCCTTCACCATGATCGGCGCCGCTCCGCTGCTCGGGCTGCTCGGGACCGTGGCGGGCATGCTCGCGACCTTCGAAGGCATGGCCGCCAGCGTGGCCCGCGCCCCCATCGACACCATCTCCGACGGCATCTTCAAGGCCCTCGTCACCACCGAGACGGGCCTCGTCATCGGCGTGCCCACCTTCATCGTCTGCTCCTTCCTCAAGAGCCGCCACGACGCCCTCGAGCTGCGCTTCCAGCAGCTCGCGTCGCGGCTCCTCCGCGAGACCGCCCCAGCAACCCGCAACGCCAACTGACCCCCATGGCCCGAAGATTCCAACGACTCGGCGAACTCGAGACCGGCGCCAAGAGCGAGATCGACATCTCGCCGCTCATCGACGTGGTCTTCATCCTGCTGATCTTCTTCCTGGTCACCGCGACCTTCGTCCGCGAAACCGGCATCGAGGTGCAGCGGCCCGAGGCGGCGCAGGCGCAGGCGCTCGAATCCACATCCATGCGCATCAGCGTCACCTC
>SLGN01000615.1 GCA_007123695.1 Verrucomicrobiales bacterium | reverse complement strand
CGGGCACTGCCCCGACTGCGGCGACGGGATCAGGTCTTCGGCAGGAGGCCCTCCTTGAGCGCCTTGGCCACCGCCCCTGTCATCGTGTTGACGTGGAGCTTGCTGTAGATGCCGCGGATGTGCTTGTCGACGGTGTGGAAGCTGAGGTCGAGCTGGTCGGCGATCTCCTTCTTCGTGAGCCCCTCCACCATCTGCTCGAGCACCTCCTTTTCCCGCTCGGTGAGCCCGTAGTCGCGGCTCTGGGGGGCGAGGTCGCTGAACATGTCGAGGACGCGCCGGGCGATGAGCGCGTTGATGGGCGCCCCTCCGGCGAGGATCTCGCGGATGGCGTCGGGAATCTCCCCCATGGACGAAGTCTTGAGCAGATAGCCGGAAGCGCCCGCGCAGATCGCGTTAAAGACTTTCTCGTTGTCGTCGAAGACCGAGAAGACGAGGATTTCGATCTCGGGAAGGGCGGTCTTGATGCGACGGATGCCTTCGATCCCGCTCATGCCGGGCAGTCCGATGTCGAAGAGCATCACGTCGGGCCGCTCGCCGGCGACGAGGGCTTCGATGGCGTCCTCGCAGCGCTCGAAGGTGTGCACGCACTGCATGTCCTTCTGCCGGTCGAGAACCCTCGCCACGGTGCGCCGGAGGGTCTCGTTGTCCTCCACCATCCAAACCCGGGTCGGGGGCTTGTCCTCCGCGTCTTCGCCTTGGCCGCTTTGCGTTTCCTCGCTCATTTTGATTTCAGTAGGGGGTTAACTTGGACGGGTTGCCCCGCTTTGCATCCGAAATTTTTCAAGGGTCCGTCCGGGCGTCGCAGGGTTGTTTCACGGCATCGGCACGGTGAGATGGACGGCGGTCCCCTCGCCCGAGGCGCTGCGCACCTTCAGGGTTCCGCCGATGGCCTGGGCCCGCATCCGCAGATTGCGCAGGCCGTTGCCCTCGCGGAAGCCCTCGTCGAGATCGTCGAATCCCTTGCCGTCGTCGGCGATGCTCAACTGCAGGCGGTTGCGGCGGCACTCGATCTCGACGGCGACGGTTTTCGCCTCGGCGTGGCGCACGATGTTGTTGAGGACTTCCTTGTAGATGAGGAAGATGTCGCGCTTGAAGGCGAGCGGGAGCCGGTCGTCGTGCGCCTCGCCGCGCACCACGAAGCTGTATTCGTGGGCCCGGAGCAGCTTCGCGGCGGTCTCGCGGAATCGCGTCAGCATCTGCTGCCAGGTCTCCTCTCCCGGCCGGATGAGCCAGACGATGTCCCGCATCGACTCGATGGTCTTGTCGGCGGTCGACTTGATGCTGGTGAATTCCTCGAGGACGAGGTCGGGCTCGTCGACCTCGGTCTTGCCCAGTTCGGCGAGCAGGGCGATGGAAGAAAGGTTGCTGCCGATGTCGTCGTGGAGGTCGCTGGCGATGCGCTGCCGCAGAGCCTCGAGATCCTTGCGCCGCCGCACCCGGCCGCGGGAGAGGGCGACGAGGACGAAGGCGAGCACCCCGGTCACCCCGCTGCCGACCGAGGCGACTCCGCGGGTCACGGTGCGGTCGACGAGTTCGAGCCGGCTAGCTTCCCTTTCCTGCCAGCTTCGGACGAGGCGGTTGCGGTTGACGAGATCGCGGATCCAGCGATCGTAGCCCACGAGGCGGCGGCGGCTGCTGAAACCGTCGACGAGGTAGGCGGGCGCCCATCCGTCGGCTACGTAGGGGTGGGCCGCCGTGACCGGCTTGCCGAGAGCCACGTTCTCGGTGTCGGAGTAGACGATCAGCTCGGCGAGTTCGAACGCCATCCGCGAAGGGGTGCGGCTGCCCTCCACCGCGATCCTGACATAGCGGCCCTGGGCGTCGTCGGCGGGGACGATGAGGGGATTCGACCCGATCATGCTGATCTGCGAGGGATTGAAATGGCCGAGCAGCACCGCCTCGCGCATGTCCGGCGATTCGGAGATCTCGATGCGCATCGGATAGGGAAACCGCACCGTGGGGTCCGGAACCATGACCGGGAGATCGGCGAGGATGACCTCGATCTGGTCGATCTCCATCGTCTCGCCGAGATCGACCTGGACCCAACTGGACGTGGCCGGTTCCTTCGATCTCGCGCGAAAGCCGAGGGTGGGGCTCTCCTCCTCGCCATGGGGCATGCCGAAGGAGGTGATCCCGTCGCTGAGGAAACGCGTCGACCAGCGGTCCGACCGCTCCTCGCTGTCGATCGCGGTCACCTCGCGGCCCGCGGCGAGGTTGCGGCCGCCTTTCAGCACCATGATCTCGCTCAGGGCGAAGACCTCCTGCCCGCCACCGGGGGGGCGCCACATGGAGGTGGCGGTGACGCGGAAATAGCGGGCCGAATAGCCCTTCATCTGGCGGAAGTAGGGCCAGCGCTTCACGCCGGACGGATCCTCGAGGCGCGCCTCGACGACGGTCTCGTATTTCCGGAACTCGGGATCGTTGGAAGCGTCGATGCGGAAGGCGCGGGGAAAGCCGTAGCCGTAGACGGTCTCGTCGTCGATCTCCGCGCTGACCGGAAACAGCGCGATAGCATCGGGAGAGACCTCTTCGCCCATGTCGATCTGGACCCATTTGGGGCGCTGCTTGGCCGAGCCGGAGTGGTAGCCGAAGCCGGTCACGCGCTGCGTCTCGCGGGCGACGCGGGGAAGACGTTCGATCTGCGCGGCCACGTCGGCCTGGGCCTCCTCGATGTCGCGCAGGTCGCGGCTGAAGAGCCGGGCGATCCGGTCGGCGCTGGTCGGCCGGGGCGTCGTGGAGATGTCTCCGAGGTCGGTCGGGATCGTTTCGCGGAGGTCGCGGGCATCGCCGGCCTGCGGACTGGTGTCGGGAAAGGGCGAGAGACCGGCCAGCAAAGAAGGAGCCGGAGGCAAGGCGAGTGCCAAGGCGCAACCCGCCG
>SLGN01000032.1 GCA_007123695.1 Verrucomicrobiales bacterium | reverse complement strand
TGCCCCTGCGGAGCTCTCGTGGTCGCGCGCGCGGGCCGGCTTCTCGATGAACCGGCGCACGCCCGACGGCCAGGGCGGCTTCCGCAACTTTCCCCATCCCGACGGGCCGGTCGACCAGGAGGTGCCCGTGCTCATCGTGCGGGGCGGACCCGACGCGGAAGGCGATCGCCCGCTGCGGGCCGTCCTTTTCGGCTACGCCTGCCACGCCACGACGCTCTCGGCGAACGAGATCAACGGCGATTGGCCCGGCTACGCGCAGGCGTTCATCGAGGAGGACTTGCCCGGGACCGTGGCGCTTTTCCTGAATGGAGCCTCAGGCGACCAGAACCCCTATCCGAGGCGGCTCCTCGCCTACGCCGAGCGCCACGGTCGCGCCCTCGCCACGGCGGTCGAGGCTGCGCTCGAGACCAAGGCCCGTCCCCTCGACGGCCCGCTGCGGGCCGCCTTGCAGTGGACCGAGATCCCCTACCAGGATCCGCCGCCTCGGGCCGAGCTGGAGGAGCGGGTCGCCTCGGGCGACGCCTATTCCGCCGGCCACGCCAAGCTGCTGCTCGAACGGATCGACGCGGGCGATGGGCTGCCGACGGCCTATCCGGTGCCCGTGCAGGTGCTGCGGATCGGCGAAGGTCTCGTCCTCGCCGCGATCGGCGGCGAAGTCGTGGTGGACTACGCCCTGCGGCTCAAACGCGAGTTGGGCGGCCCGGCCGCGGTGTGGTTCGCCGGCTACAGCAACGAAGTCATGACCTACATCCCGAGCCTGCGCGTGCTGGAGGAAGGGGGCTACGAAGGCGGAGGCGCGATGCGCTACGGCCGCACCATTCTCCATCCTGCACCCTGGCACCCGAGCATCGAGGAGCGTCTCGTCGGCGCCGTCCACGAGCTGGCCGACCGTCTCGGGGCGTCGGCTCCGCAACCATCCGAAGCGCAGCGATGAAACCCCGAGGCAACCTTTCGCCCGGCGCCGCCCTGCTCGCCCTCGCTGCCGCCGCCGCCATGTCCGCCACGATCCGGGGAGAGGAGGAAAGACCGCGGGCGCGCGAGGCCGGCCTCGTCGTCGGCACTCTGCCCGCGGGCTCCGGCAACGCCATCACCGACGTCGGGGGCGTGCTGGTGGGGCACTCCACCCTCGCCGAGCCGGGACGCATCCAGACAGGTGTGACCGCCATTCTGCCCCACGGCGGGAATCTCTTCGACGAGCGCGTGCCCGCCGCCATCGTCACCGGGAACGGCTTCGGCAAGCTGCTCGGCGTGACTCAGGTCGACGAGCTCGGCGAACTGGAGACGCCGGTGCTGCTCACCGGGACGCTCTCGGTCTGGAGGGCCGCCGACGCCCTTGTGGGCTGGATGCTGGAGCGCTCCGGCATGGAGGGGGTGCGTTCGATCAACCCGGTCGTGGGCGAGACCAACGACGGATTCCTCAGCGACGTGCGGGCGCGTCCCGTCGGCCCGACCGAAGTCGCCGAGGCCCTCGCCTCGGCCGCGGGGGGCGAGGTGGCCGAAGGCGCGGTCGGAGCGGGGCGGGGCACCATGGCCTTCGGCTGGAAGGGCGGCATCGGAACGAGTTCGCGCGTCGCCCGCGCCGGAGGCGGCGAATACGTCGTCGGCGTGCTCGTGCAGTCGAACTACGGCGGCGACCTGACCGTCGCCGGGGTGCCGGTGGGGCGGCGTCTCGCCGCGCGCGAAGCCGCCGCCAAAGAAGACAAGGCAGCGAACCAGGGCGGCGACGGCAGCATCATGATCGTCGTCGCGACCGACGCGCCCCTCGACGTGCGCCAGCTCCGGCGCCTCGCGTCGAGGGCGTTGGTGGGGCTTTCGCGCACCGGCTCGGTGCTGTCGAACGGCTCGGGCGACTACGTCGTGGCCTTTTCCACGGCCCCGGGGGTGCGCCGCCGCCGCGGCGAGCCAATCGCGGAAATCCCGCGTCTTGACAACGACGGCATCACCCCTCTCTTCCAGGCCGCCGCCGAGGCGACGGAAGAGGCCATCCTCAACTCGCTCTTCAAGGCCGTCGACGTGGTCGGACACCGGGGCGAGGGGCGTGCGCTGCCGCTGGAGCCCGTAATCGAGCTGCTCCGCGAGGCTGGCGTGCTGGTGGAGTGAGGGGATGGTGGAGTGGTGGAGTGGTGCGTCCCGGAGGGACGCAAGAAGGTAGCCGGGGGTGGACCGAGCGAAGCGAGGGGAACCCCCGGACCTTCGGACATCATAGCAGAGCGCCCTGGAGGGGCGCGAGAAGGGGCCGAAGTGGAGTGGTGGAGTCCTCCGCGGCAGGACCAGGATCGAAATCAGGATCGAAATCGGGATCGATGGGCAGGTTCCATCGCGTGTCGGTCTCCGGTTCCTCCTTTGCCGTCAATTCTGGCGGAGTTGCCCGACGATCCATGGAGGCAGCTGGGCGTGTGGGATTTCTGTCTGCGCAATGGTTCGATCCCGATTTCGATCCCGATCCCGATTTCGATTGCATTGATCGGACCACAGTGGCGGGGTGGGTGCGGAGGCTTGGTTGGTGGAGCGGTGGAGCGGTGGAGCGGTGGAGCGGTGGAGCGGTCTCGAACCCTCCCCTCACGGGGCGCCGATGAGACGGCGGAAGTTGCTTCCGAGGATTTTTCGCTTCGCTTCCTCGGAGATGTCGGCGGCGGTGACTTTGGTCAGTTCGGTGCCGAGCGACCGAGAAGGCAGGTGGCTGCCGAAGATGATGCGGTCCTCGCCGATCTCGCGCACGGCCATCTCGAGAAACCCTGCGGTGGCGTCGAAGCCCGAGGTCTCGATCCAGACGTTGGGGGCGTCGCGCACCGCGCGCAGGCCTTGCTCCCATTCACCGCCGGCGTGAGCGCAGACGAAGACCTGCTCGGGGAACTTCGCGGCGAGTTCCGCGAGTTCCGCCGGGGTGGACT
>SLGN01000360.1 GCA_007123695.1 Verrucomicrobiales bacterium | reverse complement strand
TCATGGAGAAAGTATCCCATTACGTTTTCCGGAAACCGAGATTTCCACACGGGAAATCTACTCTCGTCAGGGCCTCTCGCAACATTTATACATCTGTTGTTTTAATTTTGATGTTCTTATTCCTTTCAAAACGGAGGGCCTTGCCCAAGTGGCGGAAGATCATCTATCGCGGAACGCAAGGAGGGCCCTTGCGCGTCACTGCTCTCGCGGGTTTACTGTGGTTACCCGCATCGAAAATCCTGCCACCCAAGCCCCACGCTCTGCATGGACCGGTCCTTTTTGCTCCCGCTTGCACTTCTCTTCGTCTCCGCCCTTCCTGCAAAGGTCCTCCCGCAGGAAACGGCCCACCTCGAGCTCGACTCGCCCTTCGCCTCCTTCGTCGAGCCCGACTTTCCGTTCTTTTGCCACGCTCTCGACGCGAGGGAGTTCGGGGAGGACCCGCCGCCGCGCAACCTCGTCCCGCGGGGAATCGTGGTGCCTGCAGGCGACGGTCTCTTCGGCTGCTTCGATCCCGATCTGCTGCGCTGGGCGCTTTTCTGGAAGGCCAACGAGGACGGGGAGTATCTGACGATGAACAGCATGGCCTCGGGCAGCTACCGCCTGCCGAACCGCAAGGCCCCCGCCGGGCAGAAGGATCTTCCGCGTCCCCTCGGCACGCCGCTCCTGGCTCTGCCCCTGCGGCCCGGCGCGGTGGCCGGAGAAAAACCGATCCTCGAGGATCCCCGGGATCCGGGTCCGGCCGAGGAGGGCGAGGTCGGCCTCGGTCCGGTTCCGTCGGAAATGGGGCGTTTCTCGGGCATCCGTCTTGTCGGCACGCAGGCGCAGATCGAATACACCGTCGGCGGCATCGAGGTAAGGGAACGCCTCTCCGCCGAGGGCGGAACGCTCGTCCGACTCGTTGAAATCGGGTCCCGCGACACCGGGCTTCTCTTTCTCTCCGGCCCTGCCGAGGACGACTGGATCGCCGTGCCGCCTTCCTCGGAGACCAGCGCCCACCGTTTCGCGGTCGCGGCGGACGGATCGGTGACGGCGGGCGCGGCGGAGGCCTTTCCCGGCTCCGACGCTCCGGAGCGCCGCTGGAGCGAGGCGGTGGAGACCGGGGCGCCCGCCGCCCCGGCTCGTGACGGGCGCTGGGTCTACGACGACATCCCCCTGCCGGTGCCGAATCCATGGCGCCGGAACGTGCGCATCTCCGACCTCCAGTTCCTCCCCGACGGGCGTACTGCCTTTCTCACCTTCGACGGCGACGTCTGGATCGCCGAAGGCATCGGGGAAGGTCCCGAAAACGGGACGGCCCGATGGACCCGGTTCGCTTCGGGCCTTCACGAGCCGCAGAGCTTCTGCCTCGCCGACGGCGGACTCCATGTCTACGACCGAAACGGAATCGTCCGCCTCGTCGACACCGACGGGAACGGCGAGGCCGACTGGTACGAGAGCGTGTTCAACGGGATCGCCCAGTCCGCCGAGACCCGTCACTTCCCCATGAGCATCGTCGCCGCCGCCGACGGCGGCTTCTTCCTCGCCAATGGCGGCCAGATCGGCTCGACCATCGGGAAGCACAACGGCACCGTCGTGCGCGTCGCTCCCGGCGGCGCCTCCTTCGAAATCGTCTCCACCGGCCTGCGCCAGCCCTACCTCGGCTACGATCCGGAGAGCGGCATCCTCACCGCGAGCGACCAGCAGGGCAACTGGAAGCCCGCCACGCCGATCTACCGGATCGAGCCGGGCCGCTACTTCGGCTTCCAGCCCGAGACCTTCAAGGACAAAGCGGTCCATCCCGCTCCGATCGATCCGGCCGAGGTCTGGATTCCCCATTTCGCCAACCAGTCGGGAGCCAGCCAAGTCTGGATCAAGGGAAGCGGTGGAAGCTCCCCCCGCATGGGAGACCTCGACGGAGCGCTCGTCCACATCGGCTTCAGCCGGCCCGAAATCTTCAAGGTCTACCTCGATCCGGATCGCACCCAGGGCGCCGTCGTACCGCTGCTGTCGGGGTTTCCCTCGGGGGTGCTCAACGGACGGCTCCATCCCCGCGACGGGCGACTCTACCTCGTAGGCTTCAAGATCTGGGGAACTTCGGGAGAACGGCTCAGCGGCATCTTCCGGGTGCGGCCCGGCGAAGCCAAGGGCTGGCTGCCTAGGGAGATCCGCGCGGAGCGGCGCGGCGTGCTGCTGCGCTTCGACAAGCCTCTTTCCCCGGAGCTCGTCGGCGAGCTGGGGCGCTACGCCGTCGACCGGTGGAACTACCTCCAGAGCCACCAGTACGGCTCCGGCAACTACCGGCTCGACGGCGAGCCCGGACAGGAGACCGTGCCCGTGGCCAGCGCGCGGCTTTCGGAAGACGGCAAGTCGCCCTTTCTGGGGCTGCCGGGGATGCAGCCTTCGCACAGCCTGCGGCTCACCTACCGTCCGCCCTCGCCCGAGGCCGAGGAGATCGAGAGCGCCTTCCTCACCATCCGCGAACTGCCTTCCTTCGACCTGTCCGAACTCGGCTTCTCCGACGACCGCGTCGATCTCGCCCCGCCCGCCTCGCTGACTTCGGCGGAGGCCGCGCCCGAGCCCTCCGCCGACCTCGGTCGGCAGGTCGCGGTGGCGTACGGCTGCGTCGTCTGCCACGCCACCGGCGACCCTTCCGTGCCGGCCCCGCCTCCGCACCCAGCAGGCGCTGCGGACGGCGCCGGCGCGCAGGTCGCCGTAGGTCCGTCGTGGGACGGTCTGTGGCGGGCGAAGCGCACCTTCACCGACGGATCCGAGCTTCGCAGCGTGGACGAAGCCTACCTGCGCGAGTCCATTCTCGACCCGCCCCGCCGGGTCCCGGTGGGCTACGAGATCCAAAAGACCGGCGTCGGCATGCCCTCCTACCTCGGCGTGCTCAAGGACCACGAGATCGACTC
>SLGN01000754.1 GCA_007123695.1 Verrucomicrobiales bacterium | reverse complement strand
CAGCCCCAGGGCGCCCTGGAGCAGGCCCACATACCAGAACCAGATCGACGCGCCGGTGAAGATCCAGAGGAAGGCCCCCAAGGCCAGATAGGGGCCGAAAGGGAGCGGACGCGACCATTGCTCCCGAAACACGCCTTTTTGCAGCAGCCCGACCACCGCGCCGACCACCGAGGCCGCGAAAATCGCGAACACCGCTGCCTGCCAGCCGAGGAAGGCGCCGATCATCGCCATGAACTTCACGTCGCCGAAGCCCATCGCCTCCCGCGGAACCACCGCCGAGAGGATGCGTCCCGAGACCTTCTTCACCGTCTCGAGCTCGACCCTCTGCCCGTCGATCTCGAGGGCGTCCCCGAGAACGCGGAAGCTTTGGAAATCGCGCGGCTCGTCGTCGAGGAGCAGTTCCTGCGTCTCCATCTCCAAGCGGTCCCATTTGCGGAAAAAGACGTCGCCCCATTCGTAGACGTGCTCGCCGAGCCGGATCAAGATCGGTGCATCTTCCCCGCCGGGCTGCGAAATTTCGAAATTCGTCGGTTCCTCGAAGCGGTGATGGATCTTGCCGAAGAGAGCCTTGCCCATCAGGACGATAAGCCAGAGGACTCCGAAGCCCACCGCTGCTCCGAGAAGGCTCACGGCGCCGCCGCGCCACCAGACCGTCTCGCCATGGAGCGCTGGAACGAGCAAGCTCGAGAAAACGCCGACTGCGGTGCCGCCGATGGTGATCGAGTCGGGGATGATGAAGTGGTCGAAGTCGATGAAGGTCGCGGCGATCAGCAGCGCCGCCACGATCCAGAGAGCCACGACGCCCTCCAGCCCCACCCGGCCCACGCCGTGCCGGAAGAGGGCGAGAAAGCAGACCGCCGTGAGAAGCTCGACGAGAAAATAGCGGAAGGCGATCAGGCTCCCGCACCACTTGCATTTTCCCCGCAGCATCAGCCACGACAGCAGGGGAATGTTGAGGTGGATCGGAATCTGCGTCTTGCAGACCGGGCAGAAGGAGCGCCGCGGCTCGTTCACGCTCAGTCCGTTCGGGACCCGGTAGATGACCACGTTGAGAAAGGACCCGATGCAGGCCCCGATGGCGAAAGCGGTCGCCGGGAGGAAATAATCAAACAAGAAGGGGACGCTCATCGCGAGATCTCCGGGAATCTCGCTTAATAATACTGAAATGTCTAGTTTTTACAAAAATTATGCCATTTGGACAAACACGAAGAAGAGGTGCCGCAGTTGGCCAGACTCCGGATCCGGAGCGTTTCAGTAGGCAAGCGACCGGGTCGTGCGGTCCTGCCACTGCTTCATTTTCTGGACGTTCATGCCGGTGTCCGAGGCTTGGATGCCGCCCGGAGCCGGGTCGTCGGACATGGTTTGGCAGCCGACGAAAAGAAGGGAGGCAAGGCTCAAGGAGCAGAGGAGGAATCGGGAAATCGCTTTCATGTCGATCACAATCTAGCACGCTTTGGTCGCCGGAGTCGATGGGAAAGCGAGATTTTCGAGGGTCCGCTGATCAACTTGCGCGGCTCCGGCGGTCTTCCGCGGAAATTTGCCGGGAAAAGGTAGAGGGAGCTGAATGACGAGAACCAAGAGGAAGGCAGAAGAATCCCTTTCCATTGTTCCGGATTCGGCCATGTTCCGCCATGGGTTCCCGCAGCGAAGAGTTCTTCAGCCTAGTCCCCAAAGGATCCGCGCACGAGGTCGAGGGAGAGCGCGTCGTCATGCTGCCCGGAATCTCGCTGGAGATTTTTGCGACCCGAAAGATCCGCCTGCGGCGATGGAACCTCCGCAGGCTTCTCGATCCATTCTGGAGGCTCTATCTTCCGATCCAAGGCAAGGCCGTCATCGAGTGCGAGGGGCGGGAAACCCCGCTCGAGCCGGGATTTGTCTACCTCATTCCTCCCCGCACCCCGATTAGCTCGCACAATCCCGAGCCCTTCACGAAATGGTATGTGCATTTCGTTCTCGGTCGTTCAGACTTGCTCTCGGTGCCCGGCGTCTATCCGCAACCGCTCGACAAAGTTGCGGAGAGTCTGCTGGAATCCCTCGAAGCAGGCTCCCGGCCATCGTTCCGATGGGAGTCCGCCACCCTGCTTTCCCATGCTCTTGGGAAGCTGCCTGCGAGCGCGTGGACCGAGAGAAAACTCGATCCCCGCGTCGTCCTCGCGATGCAGTTCCTCGAGGCGAATCTCTCCCGCCGCCTTGGCGCCAAGGACGCCGCCCGTGCTGCCAATCTCAGCGTAAGGAGCCTCAACCATCTCTTCAGGAAGCAATTGCGCGTCTCGCCGATGGCCGTGCTGCTGAGCTATCGGCTCGACCGGGCCTGCCAACTGCTGCGCCACACCGACCAGTCGATCGAGCAGGTCGCGGAGAACTGCGGGTTTCCCAACCGCTCCTATTTCAGCCGCATGCTGAAGCAGCATCGGGGAGTGTCTCCCGCCGCCTACCGGAGAGGCCATCCCTATTGAAGAGCCGAAGACGGGCGGGAGACCGCGAAACACCCGCAACGATGAACGCCATGGAAGCCCCGCCACCAGGATTCGTCCAGGGATCGTTCCTCCACTTTCTCTGCCTCGCCGTTTCCGCCCTCGCCGCCGTCGCCACCGCCCTGGCCGCGCGGCGCTGGCGCGACGAGCCCGCCACCGCATCGATTTGGCGGCGCGGAATCGCAGTCGGGTGCCTCGTTTCGTGGGCGCTTACCGCCGCCTACCAGCTTCATCCCGAGCGGTTTTCCTGGCACGGCTCCTTGCCGCTCCAGTTCTGCAACTTGGCGAACCTCATCGGAGCCTACGCCGTGGCGACGCGGCGGCGCCTTCCGCAGTCGCTCACCTATTTCTGGACTTTCGCCCTCTCGAGCTGGGCCTTCCTCACGCCCTCCCTCTACGTTGGACCTGCGGAGCTCGGGT
>SLGN01000514.1 GCA_007123695.1 Verrucomicrobiales bacterium | reverse complement strand
TTGCCGGACTGGGTCACCGTGACGATGAGGTCGGTGTTGATTTCCTGCTTCTTTTCCTCGTCCTTTTCCTCGTCGCGCTTTTTGGCATTGGCAGGGTCGGTGTGCCAGGCGAGAGCGTAGAGGGGACCGGAGCGGGCGCTGGCGAAGGAGCTGACCTTCTTGCCCGTCTCGAGGTTCCAGACCTTGACTTCCTCGTCGTCGCCGCCGCTGGCGAGGCGGTCGCCGTCGGGCGAGAAGGCGGCCCCGAGAACGTAGCCGGTGTGGCCTTCGAGCCGCTTCACGATCTCGTGGGTGGCGCTGTCGCGCACCACGATGAGTTTGTCGGCCGAGGTGGTGGCGTAGAGCTTGCCGTCGGCGCTGGGCACGATGGTAAAGATGGTGTCGAGATGGGCGGTGTCGAAGGTCTCGGCCCCGCCCGAGGCGAGCGCGATCTCGTGGAGCCGTCCGAGCTGCGAAGGCAGGGAGTCGGCGACGAGGAGCCGTTGCCCGTCGAGGTAGAGCAGGGCGGTCTGGCGACCGAGGAAGGGTTCGGAGATCTCGCGGGCGGGCGCGTCGGGCGCCCCGGCGTCCCAGAGACGGACGGACCGGAAGCCGCCGGAGGCGAGGGTCTTGCCGTCGGGGGAAAAGGCGAGGCTCTGCACGGCGTCTTCGTGCGCGGTGCTGGTGGCGCGGTGCTCGAGGCGCAGGGCGGGCTCGCCCTCGCCGCCGGGGACGACGCCATACCAGTCGATGTCCCCGCCGCGGCCCACCGCGAGAGTGCCGCGGTCGGGCGAGAGGGCGATGGCGAGGATGGGCGCGTAGGAATCGGGGAGGCGGCCGAGGGCGACCTCGGTCCGCTCGGGGAGGTTGAGGCGCGCCCACAGATCGGCGTCCCACGGCGCGCCGCCGTCGATCCACTGCTCCAGCGCGGCGATCTCGCGGGGCTCGAGCTGGCCTTTGGGCGGCATGTGCATGTCGGCGTCGGGGAAGAGCACCTCGACGAGCAGGCTTTCCTTGGCCTTTCCGGGAATGATCGCGGCGTCGGTGTCGCCGCCCTGGAGAAGGGATTCGCGCGAGTCGATGAGGAGCCCGCCCTTGCGCTTCGACTCGGTGTGGCAACTGACGCACTCCTGCCGCAGGATGGCGAGCGGCTCGGGCGCGGCGGCCTTGCTTTCCCCGGCGGCGGCGGTCACAGCGGCAATCGGAAGCAGGGCGAAGGCTGCAAGCGCGAGCGCGAGGGTCTGTCGGAGGAGCGTCATCGTTGGAGAGGTGGGGCGAGACTGGCTGGAAAACGGCGTCTCCATGGCCTGATCATTCTACGCCCAAGGTCCACCCGCAAGACCCTCTCGGTCAACTGGCGCGACTGTGGGGATTTCGTGGAAACCCCTTGCCGCGCCGGGGGAAAAACGGCAGGATGGTGCCGGGCCGCGTCCCTCCGGGCAGCGCGGCGGTTCGGCTTTCGAGCTACGACAACTTTCGAGCTACGACAATGAAGCGATTGCAGCAATTCCTCAACAAAGAGGCCGTGGCGATCCTTTTGCCCGCGCTCGTCGGTCTCGGAGGCACCGCGCTTTCGGTCCGCGGGTTCGAGCAATACGGATGGAGCCTGTTTCTCGGCCTGCCGGTCCTCGTCGGCTTTCTCGCCTCCTTCGCCTGGTGCTGCGGGAGAGAGCGGAGCTTCGGCGGCGCCTATGCCGTGTCGTGCCAGAGCATCCTCGTTCTCGGCGGACTCATTCTGGTCTTTGCGCTGGATGGGCTGGTGTGTCTGGTCATGGCCCTGCCGCTGGCCCTGTTTCTGGCCTTGTTCGGCACGGCCCTCGGGCGGCTCGCCGGAACCGCCCTCGGCGGAGCGGCGGGCACGGGGATCGCCTCGATGCTCGCGCTCTCGTTTCCCTTCCTCGTCGGATTCGAGCACGCTGCGGGAGGCAGCGGCCCCGCCGTGCGCGAGGTCACGACGTCCGTCCTCGTCGATGCGCCCATCGAAGAGGTTTGGGATGCGGTGATCGCCTTTCCCGAGATCACCGAGGCCCCCGGGCTGATCTTTCGCCTCGGGATCGCCTACCCGATCAAGGCGCGGATCGACGGGAAAGGGGTGGGCGCGATCCGCCATTGCGTCTTTTCCACCGGCAGCTTTGTCGAGCCGATCACCGAATGGGATGCGCCCCGGCGGCTCTCCTTCGACGTCGTCGAGAATCCGCCGCCGATGAAGGAGTTCTCGATCCACCGCGACCTCGACGCGCCCCATCTCCACGGGCACATGGTTTCGGAAAGGGGCCAGTTCCGGCTGTCCGAGCAGGACGGGCGGGTCCTGCTGGAGGGCACGACCTGGTATTCCCACAGCATCTCGCCGGAAGTCTACTGGGGCCTGATCTCCGACGAAATCATCCATCGCATCCACCTGCGCGTCCTCAACCACATCAAGGACCACACCGAAGGGAACCGCTCAGAACCGCCTCACTCGCCAGCAATGAGTCGGCTCTCGCGGTAGTCCATCCGCACCTCGGCGAGGCGGCGGAGGTCCTTGTCGCCGACGTAGAGGCGGTCGCCGGCGGCGGCGAGGCAGTAGATGAGCCGGAAGCCGAGATCCCCCGCGTCGCCTCCGGGGTCGGGGGCGGTCTCGGCGTTGCCCCAGCGGCCCACACGCGTGATCATGTTGCCGGCGGTGTCGAGCACCCTCACGTGGTGCAGATCGACGTCGGCGGCGAAGACGCGGTCGGCGCCGTCGACGGCGAGGTGATTGTCGGGCCAGTCGCAGTAGCAGCCGCCGGCCCCGGTGCCGGAGACCCCGCGGTGCGCCCAGAGTTCGGCCTCGCTGTCGCGCTCGCCCCCGTCCGCCGCGATCTTCACGACGTGGCCGAGGCCCGACTGGGTGCGGATCGGGCGCCCGCCGCGGGTCGGCAACGGCACCTGCTCCAGCTCGCGGTGTCCGATGGCGGCCTGGAAGTCGTGGACCACGTTGCCCCAGGGCACGCGCGGCAGCTCGACGGCGTAGAGATTGCCCCGAGAGTCCATCGCGACCCCTCCGCCGGTGTTGAAGAGCCGGGCGTGGGCCTCCTCGTCGATGCCGCCGTCGGGCCGGTAGCGGCGGACGACCCCGGCGTGGGGCTTGTCGTCGGTGGGGGTGGCCTTGTGCCAGCGCTCGCCGCGCTCGGCGTCGCGCACGTAGAGGAACCCGTCGCGGTCGATCCCGGCGAAGAGGCCGCCGTAGGTCTTCGCCCACGGGTAGTAGGCGTCGGTGCGGCGCTGGAAGACGCGGTCGCGCTCGGCGAGGGTCTCCTGGTCGTAGACGGACTCGAGCCGGAAGTCCTGCCGGTCGAGCGAGGCGGCATCGAAGCTGAGGAAGCCGCCCTCCTCGATGCGCTGCGGGCTGTAGTTGCCCTGCTCGCCGAGCGAGTAGGAGACGAGCAGCCGCTCGCGTGCCTCATCGACGATCAGCGAAATCGGAGCACCGTGGATCGGCGTTTCGCGCCAGTCCTCACGCGAGGGGTCGAGGCGCACCAGCGCCTTGCGGTCGAAGTCGTGGACGTAGAGGGTGCCGTCGGAGGCGGCGGCGAAATTCCACGGGTAGCGCAGGACGCCCTCGGGCGTGCCGCCGGCCTGCAAGGTCTCGCCGGCTTCCTCCCCGAGATCGCTCACTCGGCTGAGGCTGGCGGGGCCGTGGCCCATCCCGACCCAGACGAGGGGGCGCTCGGCGTGGCGGTCCACCGCGAGATGGCGGGCCTTGGCGTCGAACGGCACGCTCCAGACCACCTCGGGCTCGAGGATCTCGCCGCCGCATTTCAACAAATGGGAGCGCTCCGGGTCGTCCTCGAAGACGGCGAGAAGGTAGAAGCCCCCCTCCGCCCAGTCGATGCCGCGCAGGTCGGCGAAGCGTCGCTGCCGCCCCTCGTGCTCGAGCCCGCCGAACTCGCCGAGGTAGCGACCGTTGCCCTCGTAGACCTTCACCCGGCGCGGCCAGCCGTCGGCGACGAGGAGGTGCCCCGCCGGATCGACCGCGAGATCGACGAGGTCGAGGAAGCGCGAGTCGCTGTCGTCCTCGGGGTTCGGCTCGCTGCGGCCGGTGATCGAGTCGGGTAGCTCGCGGGTGTTGGCGACCGTCTGGGTGGTGCCGAGGTAGGCGCTGTTCTCCTCGAGCTTCTCCAGGCCGTTGTAGGCGAAATCGGCCTTCAACTGCCCCGTCGCGAGATCGACCTTGCGGATCGTGCCCGGCGCCCTGGGGTCGTTGAGCGCCTCGGTCGTCTTCGGGTAGGTGCCGGTGGCGCGGTCGGCGGTGGTGGTCACGACGTAGCCGCTGCCCTCGCCGTCGATCACGAAGGGCCCCATCGACCACATCAGCGGCATCATCTCGAGGAACCAGAACTGGTCCATGTGGGTGCGGAAGATCCGCAGCGGCTCCTCGCCGGCCGACCAGTTGGGGAAGCCGGTGGTGGACTCGGCGAAGTAGACGGTGCCGTCCGCCGCGATGCGCATCGGGTAGGGAATCGACCAGTCCGAGCTGTAGGGCGCGAAGGAGGGCCAGGATCGGGGGCGGTGCGGCACGGTCTGTCCGTCGAAGCGGGCGGTGAAGGGCCAGACCTCCTCGATGCGGCGGTCCATCGACTCCAGGGTCTCGGGGTTCGAGGGATAGGGCATGTCGAGGTAGCGCCCCTCGCGGTCGTAGCGCAGCATGCTGCGGTCGGTCTTGCGCCCGGTGCCGACCTGGGCGTAGACGCGGCCTTCGGGATCGACCTCCAGCCAGACGATCTCGGAGAGCAGTTGCTCCGGCTCGTGCCGGACGAAGCCCTCGAAACGCGGCGCCAGGCCGAGGGCGACCTCGACGCGCCAGCCGGGCGGGGCCGGCTCCCCTTCCCCGTCGAGCCCGTCCCAGAGGATCTCCTGCCGCAGGCTGCCGGGCTGGAAGGGCTCGGGGGCGTTCGGCCCCAGCACCCCGCAGCCGAGCACGCGCAGCGGTTCGCCCTCGGCGTCGAGGACGCGCACGAGCACGTCGTCTGGCCGGTCGAGGGCGAAGCGGATGCGGATCGCGCCGTCTGCGCCTTCCAGGGAAGGCTCCTCGGCGAAAGCGGCGGCTTCGCGGGGATAGCTGTCCGAGGAGAGCAGGATGCGCCGCCCCTCGAAGGCAGGCTGACCTTTTCGGTCGATGAGGGGCTCGCGCGACTGGTGGAGCCACTCTTCCTCTTCCTCGCCACCGGCGGGTGGAAGCAGCGAAAGCGCGCAGGCGAGAGCCGCAAAGAGGCGGAGGTTGTTGAAAAGCGAGCGGAGGAGGGATGGAGGCGTCATGGAGGAAATTGCCGTCATTGTTTCATGGATTCTTCGTTCCGGTTGCCGTGGAAACACAATTGAACATATGGCGACTAATGGGAATTTTCGTTGCGTTCGTCATGTTTGCCATCGTAGAGGATTGGCGAACGCCGCAGCAAGACTTTTCCCTTGACCGCGGCGCGATTCGGGAGACATTCCCCACCCCGCAGATCCGGCTTCGGTCGTCGGATCTCGAAAGTCGCCGCTGCGGCACCCATCCTACACCGAATCCAGCCATGTCCAGACTCTGCAAAATCACCGGCGCGAAAGTGAATACCGGTCGCAAGATCCATCGCAGCGGTCGCGCCAAGAAAAAGGGCGGGATCGGTCGCCACGTCACCAAGACGGTCAAGCGCCAGTTCAAGCCGAACCTGCGCCAGAAGCGCGTCTGGGTTCCCGAGCTCGGCAAGTTCGTCCGGGTCCGCGTCAGCGCCCGGGGTCTCAAGACCATCGACAAGAACGGTGCCTACAAGACTCTCAAGGAGGCCGGTCTGATCTAGGCCCCCTGAGGCCACGCCGCCGCGAGCCCGACCCGATCTCATCCGATCCGGAATGTCGGACTCCCCCCGCCTCGCTGCGCCAGACGAACTCGACGGTCTCGCCCTGAGTCGCTTCATCTCCCGCCTTGGGGTGGAGCTTTCCGGCCCCTGCACTTTCGTCTGGGAGTCTTCCCGAACTCTCAAGGAGGCGTGGGCGCATTGGCTCGCGGGCATCTTCCGGCCTCTTCTCGCACCCGCCCTGGTCTCGGTCCACGCTCTCGCCTCGGCGATGCGCCCCGCCGAAGTTGTCGCGGTGGACCGCCGTGTCGATGCCGGTCTCGCCTCGGAGAGCCGCCACCGCAGCCTCGCGGCCGGCCGCGCTTTTCTTGAGGGCAAGACCGCGATGCGGGCGCACCGCGAGTGGTCGGGCTTCGCCGACCGCGTCGCCGCCGACGAGTCGCCGGGCCATGTCGCGGTGCTTTTTGCCCTGCAAAGCGCTCTCTACCATCTGCCGCTCGCCTCCACACTCGCCGCCTACGCCTGGCTTGAGTTCGAATCGGGCGTGGTCGGCACGGCGTGGAGCGAGGAGCCGGGAGGGGCGGATGCGGGGATCGATGCCTTCTCCGCCGTGCTTCCGGAGCTGTGGCTTGCGATCCGCGCGGATCGCGGCGATTTTGAAGGCGGCGGTCCGCGTTTGCGGGCCGTTTGAAACCGCACCCCGCCCGATGCCGGACCTCGACGAAATTATCCTGACCGAGACTGAAACCGACACGGACCTCGACCGCCCGTGGAACGTCATCGTCTACGACGACCCTGTCAATCTAATGAGCTTCGTCACCTTGGTGCTGAGGCGCGTCTTCGGCTACCCGCGCGAGAAAGCCGAGGCGCTGATGCTGGAGGTGCACAAAAGGGGCAGCTCGGTGGTGTGGTCGGGCGAGCGGGAGCGGGCCGAGCTGTACGTGCAGCAGCTCCAGTCCCATCAGCTCCTCGCCGCAATGAAGAAGACCTGATACCGGGTTCAAGACAGAATTGGACGATTGATTTCTTCGGATCGGGAAGTGCAGGCGGCCTGCGACCGCTTTGCCGGGAGATGCGGTTTTTTTCGGGTTGGACCGCGTGCCGGCCTATGACAGCGTAACCCGCCGGCGCGGGAACGTTGCCGGCCTCAGGCATCAGGCACCGAACACGCGGAGAATCACCCAGAGGCAGAAGAGGAGCAGCGCGAGATTCTTCATGGCGGCGGTCTTTACGATTCGACGCGCCACCGCCTTTCACTTTGCGGAGGGAATTCAAAAAAATACGGTTCCACCCCGCCGAAGCCGTCTGGCTGGTCGGTTTCCCGGATGTGGGATGGCCGATGGGCGGTTAGCCGAAGCAATCGTTCACCATCCCGGCGCTCAAAGAAGATCTTCGGCCACGACCGAATTCTGCTCGCGCGAGGAGAGGGCCCGCGCCTGGGTCACGACCGATTCCTCGTCGCACTCGAAGCGGTAGGCGTGGCAGTTCGGGCAGATGTTGACCTTGCTCGCCACGATCGAATCGCAGCCGAAGCAAACCTTGTAGAGGGTCGGGTTCTTGACGATGCGACGGGCCCTTTTGGCTCGTTCGGCTAAAGCGGCGTTCTCCTTGGTCATACGTTCAAAATTAGAAGAAAATAGTGAATTTTGCAAGAATGAAATCACAAATCTGAAATTTTCTCATAAATTTTATAATTAGTTGTAAATTCTCACGGTTTGCGAAGAAACTCGCAGGGTTGCCATGGGCGGCGGGCGGGTCTTTGTTCCATGGTCGTTCAATGGAAATCGTGCGAGGCTCCGGCGGGAAGGGCGTCGCCGGCGGGGAGCGCCTCGAGGTGTTCGGCCATGAGATGGACCGTGCCCTCGCCGTCGCGCTGGACCTTGCCGTGCACGAGCAGAAAGGGCTCGGTCGTGATGACGAGGCGGTATCGTTCGAAGACCTCCGCGTAGACGACGGCGTTGGCGTGTCCGGTTTCGTCCTCGAGCGTCACGAAGACGACGCCCTTGGCGGTGCCGGGACGCTGGCGGCAGACGACTGCGCCGGCGGCGGCGGCGGGGATGCCGTGGGGCGCTTCCGCAAGGGCTTTCGCGGTCAGGATCTCGGGCGGGAGCCGCGGCCGCGCCAGGGCCATGGGGTGGCGGCCCGTCGTGAGCCCGAGGCCCGCGTAGTCGGCGCCGAGACGCTCGCCGTAGGTCATCTCGGGCAGGGGCGGCTCGGCCACTTTCGCCGTCGGCGGCGGCTCGGCCGGGTCGGCGAAAAGGTCGCCCTGCTCGAGGACGGGGGCGGCGGTCTCCCAGAGGGCGCGGCGGCGGGTAGGGGCGAGTTCGCGCAGCGCTCCGACCGAGGCGAGCGCACGCAGCTCCTCGCCGCCGAATCGGGTCCGGCGACGGAAATCTCCGAGCGAGGCGAAGGGGCACCGCGCCCGCTCGCCGAGCATCGCGGCGGCGTTCGCCTCGCGCAGGCCGCGCACCGTGAGCAGCCCGAGCCGCACCGTCGCGTCGTCGACGACGGTGCATGCCCAGTCCGATGCGACGATGCAGGGGGGCAGGAAGCGCAGCCCGCGGCGCTTTCCTTCCTGCACCAGGGTCGCGGGCGAATAGAAGCCCATGGGCTGGTTGTTGAGCAGCGCGGTGTAGAACTCGGCGGCCCGGTGGACCTTGAGGTAGGTGCTGGCGTAGGCGAGCAGGGCGAAGCTGATGGCGTGGGATTCGGGGAAGCCGTAGAGGGCGAAGGAGCCGATGGTGCGCACGATCTTCTCCACCGCGGCTTCCTCCACCCCGCGGGCGGCGAGGGCGCGGCGCAGCTTCGTCTCGACCCGGCGCATGCGCTCGTGCGAGCGGTGGAAGCTCAGCGCCCGGCGCAGCTCCTCCGCCTCGCTGCCGCTGAAGTCGGCCATGACCATGGCCATCTTCAGCACCTGCTCCTGGAACATGGGCACGCCGAGGGTCCGCTCGAGGGTCGGGCGCAGCCGCTCGTCGATGCAGTCGATCGGCTCGCGGCCGGCCCGCCGCTCCAGGTAGGGATGGGCGAGTCCGCCCGCGATGGGGCCGGGCCGCACGATGGCCACCTCGATGACGACGTCGTAGAAGCAGCGGGGCCGCATCCGCCGCAGCGTATTCATCTGGGCGCGGCTCTCGATCTGGAAGACGCCGACGGTCTCGGCGGCGCACATTGCATCGTAGGTGGCCGTGTCGTCCTTGGGGATCCGCGCGAGATCGACGGGCCGGCCCCGCGCCGCCGCGAGGGCGAGGCTTTCCTGCATCGCCGCCATCATGCCCAGCCCCAGCAGGTCGACCTTGACGATGCCCATGTCCTCGCAGTCGTTCTTGTCCCACTGCGCCACGGTGCGGCCCGGCATGCTCGCGTTCTCCAGCGGCACGACGGCGTCGAGGGCGCCCTGGCAGATGATCATGCCGCCGGAATGCTGGCCGAGGTGCCGGGGCAGGCCGTGGACCCGGGCGTAGAGCGAGGCGAGGGCGGCGGCCCGGGGATGCTCGGCGGTGATGCCGGACTGGGCCACCTGCTCTTCGAACTCGAGGGTGTGCCGGTAGTCGCCGCTGGCGTAGAGGTCGCAGAAGCGGGACAGGATCTCTTCGGGAAACTCGAGGACCTTGCCGATTTCGCGCACCGCGCTGCGTCCGCGGTAGGTGATGACGTTGGCCGTCATCGCCGCGCCGTGGCGGCCGTAGCGGCGGTAGACTTCCTGGATGACGCGCTCGCGCCGCTCTCCGCTCGGCAGGTCGAGGTCGATGTCGGGCCAGGAGCGGCGCCCCTCGCTGAGAAAGCGCTCGAAGAGCAGCCGCGCTCCGACCGGATCGACCGGAGTGATCCCGAGGCTGTAGCAGACGGCGCTGTTGGCCGCGCTGCCGCGCCCCTGCACGAGGATGTCGTTTTCGCGGCAGTAGCGCACCAGGTCCCACACGATGAGGAAGTATCCGCTGAAGCCGAGCCGGGCGATCAGATCCAGCTCGCGCGCGATCTGGGCCCGGACCTCGGCGGCAATGCGGCCGTAGCGCTCCTTCGCCCCGCGCCAGGCCGTCTCGGCGAGGTAGCTGTCCATCGAGTGGCCCGGAGGCACTTCGTAGCGGGGAAACTCGTAGCCGAGATTCTCGAGGGAGAACTCCAGGGTCTCGGCGAGCCGACGCGTGTTCCGCACCGCCTCGGGCCGGTCGCGGAAACGCTGCGCCATCTCCGCGGCGGTCCTGAGATGGCGCTCGCCGTTGACCGCGAGGAGACGGCCCGCCGCGTCGAGCACGGTGCCGTGGCGCAGGCAGGCGAAGACGTCGTGGACGGTGCGGTCTTCGGGCACGGCGTAGGCGGCCCCGCCGGTGGCGAGCAGCGGCAGGCCCCGCGCCTCGGCGAGGTCGGCCTTCGCCCGCACGAGGATCTCCTCGCCCCGCACCGAGTGGCGCTGCAGCTCGACATGCACGTCGCCCGGCGGCACGTGCGCAAGGATCCGCTCGAGGGCCGCCTCCATGCCACGCGCGCCGTCGGCCCGCCAGCCCCGCTCGAGTGGGCCTTCGCCGTCGCCGGTGAGAAAGGCGACCCCGCCCGCGAGCGTCTCCAGTTCGGACCAGGCCACCGCGCATTCGCCCTTGGGCGTGCGCAACTGCGCCCGGGTGAGGAGCCGGGACACGGCGCGGTAGCCCTCGCGGCTCTTCACCAGCAAGGGCAGCACGCTGCCGTCCTCCATCGTCAGCTCCGTCCCCACGATGGGGCGCAGGCCGTTCTCGCGGGCCCGCTGGTGGAAGCGCACCGAGCCGTAGAAGCCGTCGCGGTCGCAGAGCGCGGCGGCGGGCAGTCCGCATGCCCCGGCGCGGTCGGCCATGGCCTCGGGCGAGGCCGCCCCGCGCAGGAAGCTGAAGGCGCTGCGGACATGGAGCTCGCGGTAGTCGGCGGGATCGGCCATGCTCAGTCGTAGTATCCCTCCACGCTCCAGCCTTCCCCGTTTCCAACGAGGCGGAAGAGCCCTTGGTTGAGCAGCTCGACGTCCCACTCGACCCGTTCCCAGCCGCGGCCGCGGTGCCACCAGTCGCCGCCCGAGCGCCACGGCCCGCAGCAGGCCATGACCACGCCCGAGACGCGGGCCGATTCGACCCGCAGCGGCTCCCCGTCGCGCCACTGCACCGAGGCGCGGCAGGGGGCGGGGTAGCGCCGCAGCACCGGCCCGGCCGCTGGCGGGCCCGGCGGAGGAGGTCCCGCATCGAGCTCGGCGGGCAGGGGCGCCGTT
>SLGN01000434.1 GCA_007123695.1 Verrucomicrobiales bacterium | reverse complement strand
GGTGTATCCACCACGCCACGGTCAAAGATCAGGCGCCCGCGGCGCGCGGCCCCGTCCCGGGCCATCAATTCAAACTGCATGGATCAAGGTTCCGTTGGATGTTCAAGGGGCCGGCGGGTCATGAACATGGCGTCGCCGTAACTGAAAAACCGGTAACGCTCGCGCACCGCGTGCCGGTAGGCCGCGAGCACCTGATCCCGGCCGGCAAAGGCGCTCACCAGCATCAGCAGGGTGGATTCGGGCAGATGGAAATTGGTCACCAGGGCGTCCACCACCCGATAATCGTAACCGGGCACGATGAACAAACGGGTGTCGCCCTCGAACGGCGCCAGCGCGCCACCCCGGGCGGCGCTTTCCAGGCTGCGCACGCTGGTGGTGCCCACCGCCACCACCCTGCCGCCCCGGGCCTTGCAGGCCGCCACCTGGTCACAGGTCCGTGCCGATACCTGTACCCATTCGGCGTGCATCACATGTTCCCGGATGTCCTGCACCCGTACCGGCTGGAAGGTGCCCGCCCCCACATGCAGGGTCACGGAAGCGGTTTCCACCCCGCGGGCGCGAATCCGTTCCAGCAGGGCGTCATCGAAATGCAGACCGGCGGTGGGCGCGGCCACGGCCCCGGGGGCGCGGGCAAACACGGTCTGGTAGCGCTGGCGGTCGTCCTGGGTATCGGGACGATCAATATAAGGTGGCAAGGGCATGTGGCCATGCCGCTCCAGCACCTCCAGCACCGGATCGGTGAAGCGCAGCCGGAACAGGTCACCCTCCCGGCCCAGCACCTGGGCCTCGGTCGCCTCTTCCAGCCACAGCCAGACCCCGGCACCGGGGGATTTGCTGGCGCGCAGATGGGCCAGCACCTGATGCTTAGCCTCCAGCCGCTCCACCAGCACCTCCACCCGCCCGCCGGAGTCGCGCTTGCGGCCATGCAGACGTGCGGGGATGACCCGGGTGTCATTGAATACCAGCAGGTCACCCGGCTGCAGCAGATCCGGCAGATCGCGGACATGGCGGTCGGCCAGGGCGCCAGAGATACCATCCAGATGCAGCAACCGGGAAGCGCTGCGCTCCGGCAATGGGGCCTGGGCAATCAGCTGGGGGGGGAGGTCAAATTGGAAGTCATGGACTTGCATGGCGCGGGATGGTAGCAGGAACAGGCCAACAGGAAAACGAAATTATCCTTGGCATAACCTCTCCCCTGTTGCTATAATTTCCAGTCCCCACCTTGCCGGGATGGCGGAACTGGTAGACGCGCCGGACTCAAAATCCGGTTCTGGAAACAGAGTGCGAGTTCGATTCTCGCTCCCGGCACCATGAAACCCCAAAAGGTCTGCGTGGCAGCATGGCCCCTGAATCACAGGGCTCCAGCCACCTCCGGCCTTTCAAGCGGTCACCGCCACGAGGAGCGCGGATGTCCGCTTCATCATGACATCCATCCCCATCCGCGTTTCGCAGGTATCCCCTTGAATCAAGTACAGACCAATTCGGCCGATTTCCGTGCCCTGGGCCTCATTGAGCCCGTTCTGACCGCCCTCAACGAGGCCGGTTATGAAGTCCCCACCCCCATCCAGGCCCAGAGCATCCCGCCGCTGCTGGCCGGGCAGGACCTGCTGGGCCAGGCCCAGACCGGTACCGGCAAGACCGCGGCATTTGCCCTGCCCCTGCTCTCGCGCCTGGACCTGAGCCGCAAGGACACCCAGATCCTGGTGCTGGCCCCCACCCGCGAGTTGGCCATCCAGGTGGCCGAGGCGTTCCAGACCTACGCCCGGCATCTGCCCGACTTCCACGTCATGCCCATCTACGGCGGCCAGTCCTACAGCGTGCAGTTGCGTCAGTTGCGTCGGGGCGCCCAGGTGGTGGTGGGCACCCCTGGCCGGGTCATGGACCACATGCGCCGGGGCACCCTGAATCTGGAGGGCCTGACTGCCCTGGTGCTGGATGAAGCCGACGAGATGCTGCGCATGGGCTTCATCGACGATGTGGAATGGGTGCTGGAACAGACCCCCCAGAGCTGCCAGCTGGCCCTGTTCTCCGCCACCATGCCCGACGTGATCCGCCGCGTGGCCCGCAAGCACCTGAAATCCCCCCACGAAGTGCGCATCGCCGCCACCACCACCACCGCCAATACCATTCGCCAGCGTTACTGGCGGGTCAGCGGTCTGCACAAGCTGGATGCCCTCACCCGCCTGCTGGAGCACGAGGACTTCGAGGCCATGATGGTGTTCGTGCGGACCAAGACCGAGACGGTGGAGATCGCTGAAAAGCTCACCGCCCGGGGTTACGCCGCCGAGGCCCTGAACGGGGACATTCCCCAGAAACTGCGGGAGCGCACCGTGGACCGGCTCAAGCGTGCCCAGCTGGATATCGTGGTGGCCACGGACGTGGCCGCCCGTGGTCTGGATGTGGAACGCATCAGTCACGTGGTCAATTACGACATTCCCCACGATACCGAGTCCTACGTCCATCGCATCGGTCGAACTGGCCGCGCCGGTCGCAAGGGCGAGGCCATCCTGTTCGTGGCCCCCCGGGAACAGCGGATGTTGCAGGCCATCGAACGGGCCACCCGCCAGCCCATCGAACCCATGCACATGCCCTCCGCCCGGGATGTGAACGAACGACGCATCGACCGTTTCAAGCAGGCCATCACCGACACCCTGGTAGGGGAGGATCTGTCCTTCTTCCAGAACCTGGTGGCCGAATATGTTCAGGAACATGATGCCGATCCTCGGGAAGTGGCCGCCGCCCTGGCCCAGATGGCCCAAGGCGATGCCCCCTTGCTGCTGGATGAGCGGGCCACACCTGCGCCCCGGGAAGAACGGGACCGAGGCGCCAGGGAACGGGACAGTGGCCCCCGACGTGTTCCTCGTGGGAGCGGACGCGGTGCAGAAGATGCCGGCAT
>SLGN01000268.1 GCA_007123695.1 Verrucomicrobiales bacterium | reverse complement strand
TGGCGGCGGTGGATCTCGCCGTCGAGCTGCATGATCCATCCCTCCGACGCGCCGGGGAGCAGGGCGCAGAGCCCGATGGCGAGTTCGAGCGCGCCGTAAAGAAGCAGGGGGCGGGCGATGCGCGTGCCGCGCAGGAAGCGGGCGCAGAGGAGCGAGCCGAGCATCATGCCCGCCATCTCGGTGGCCACGGTCAGGGCGACCCCGCGGGCCGAGGCCCCGAGGGCGAGGCCGAGCGGATGCGCCCAGACGACCTGCCAGGCCAGGGCCGCCGCTCCTCCGAGAAAGAGGATCAGTCGCATGGGTTTGGAATGGGCGGAGCGGGACGGGCCATGCGGAAGCGTCGGCGGTTCCGCCCGCGCGTCAAGGACGCCTCGCCGGGGGATGGGCCGGTCGCCGAACCACCGGCCCGCCGGTCCACCGGGCGGTCGAGTCCCGTCTTCAGGCCAGCTCCTCGGGGAAAAGTTTCACACAGAGGCGGTTGAGCCCGCCGCCGAAACGCCTAAACTCGCCCACGGACCGCATGGCGACCCTCGTCTTCACTCTCACGATTCTCGGATCACTCGGCATCTTCCTCTTCGGGATGAAGGTGATGAGCGAAGCCCTGCAGCGCAGCGCCGGGGACCGCATGCGGAAGGTGATGGCGACGATGACGCACAACCGCTTCACCGCCATCCTCACCGGGCTCGGAATCACCAGCCTCGTCCAGTCGTCCTCGGCATCGACGGTGATGGTGGTCAGCTTCGTCAACGCCGGACTGCTCACGCTCGTCGAAGCGATCGGCGTGATCATGGGGGCGAACCTCGGCACGACCCTGACGGCCTGGATCATCGCGCTGGTGGGCAAATTCTCCCTCTCCAACGTGGCCATCCCGATCGTCGGCATCGGCCTGCCCCTGTTCTTCTCGGGCCGCGACCGGCTCAAGAACTGGGGAGAGGTCCTGATCGGATTCGGCCTGCTCTTCCTCGGGCTTCACCTGCTGAAGGAGTCGGTGCCCGACGTGCGGAGCATGCTGGGCGGGTCGGACGCCTCCCGCGAGACGGCGGAGTCGATCCAGGCCTTTGTCTCGACCTTTGCCGGACGCGGCTACCTCTCCGTGCTCGTCTTTCTGTTCGTCGGCATTGTCCTCACGCTGGCGGTGCAGTCGTCCTCGGCGGCCATGGCCATCACCGTGACGATGGCGCTGCAGGGCTGGATCGGATTCGAGGAATCCGCCGCGATCGTGCTCGGGGAGAACATCGGCACCACGGTGACGGCCTGGATCGCCTCGATCGGGACGAACGTGGCCGCGCGCCGCGCCGCCCGGGCGCACTTCCTCTTCAACGTCACCGGCGTGCTGTGGGTGCTTGTGCTTTTCTACCCCTTCTGCGAGGGGGCGCGCTGGGTCGGCGGGCAGCTGCCGGAAAGCTTCCGCGGGTCGGACCACCTCACCGACGTGGGCTTCCACCTCGCGATTTTCCACTCCGCCTTCAACCTCTGCAACATCCTGCTGCTGGCGGGTTTCGTGAAAGGCCTCGCGGCCCTCGTGACCCGTCTCGTCCCGGACCGTTCCGGTTCCGCGGCGGAGGCGGGTCCGCAGCGGCTCCGCTTCATCTCCAGCGGGCTCGTCGAAATCGGCGAGCTGAACCTCCCCGAAGCCGAGCGGGCGACCAAGGCGCTTTCCTCCATCACCGAGAGGATGTTCCTCGCCTACCTCGACATCTTCCAGGATGCGGAAGGCAGCGTCGAGGAGAAGCTCGCCGCAGTCGAGGCTCTCGAGAACGAGGCCGACGTCCTCACCCACGACATCACCGAATACCTCGTGCGCACCTCTGCCGCCGAACTCAGCCTGACGAACGCCCGCGCCGTCACCCGCATGCTCAGAATCGTGTCCGAACTGGAGGAAGTGTCCGACGCAATCTACCGGCTTGTCCACATCACCAAAAAGAAGTACAATAAATCGAGGTCTTTCTGCGACGAGGCCAACGCCGCCGTGTTGTCCTTCGCCGGAAAGACGCTCGAACTCATCCAGCTTTGCGGCGAGGTGGTGCCTTCGGGAGCAACCGAAGGGCATCTCCGCAGGGCCGAGGAGATCGAGGCACTCACCGACAAGCTCCGCAAGCAGAACAACAAGAGCGCCGTCAAGCGCATGGCCGACAACCCCGGCTCGGTGAAGACGGAACTCCTCATCATCGACATGAACAACCAGTTCGAAATGATCGCCAACTACGCCCTCAACGTCGTCCAGTGCGCCTACCATCTCGTGCTCCACGACGAGCTTCCCGGCTGAGAGCCCCGGTCCCGCGTCGGGGACCGACCGTAGAGGAAGACAGGTCGGAATGTCCAGTCACCGCATCGCCGCCGCGCTCGCGCTTTTCTTTCTTTCCCTCCCCGGCAGGGGCGGTGCCGAGGTCGCTCCCGCCCCCTACACGACCCGCAGCCCGGCGGCCGACCGGGTCGCCGCGCGGCCTGTCTATGTCGAACCGCAGGAGCGCTTCGAGTTCGGCGTGGAGTCGCGGACCCGCTGCGAGCGGCGCCGGTACGACTACACCACGCAAGACCTCCTCGTCGACGACGCTCTGGTGACGCGGAATCTCCTCTACGTCGATTGGCGTCCCCGCTCGGAGCGGTTCGGCCTGGTCGCCGAGATCGACGACTCGCGCCGCTTCTTCAGCGAACGGGAGGTCAACCCCAACATCGAGAACGATCTCGAGCCCATCCAAGTCTATGGCCAGGTCCGCTTCGACGACTTCGCGGGCGGGGAGCGGCTCACCCTCGCCGTCGGGCGCATGACTTTCGACTGGGTGGACCGGAGGCTCTTCGCCCGGAACCGAAACCGCAACACGATCAACTCCTTCCAAGGAATTCGGTTGAACTTGGGCGAGGAGCACTCCCCCTGGGAGGTCGAGGCCATCGCCCTGC
>SLGN01000757.1 GCA_007123695.1 Verrucomicrobiales bacterium | reverse complement strand
CAACATCAGCCAGCGCGTGTCCCTTGCTCTCCTTCACCGTCTCAGGAACGATCCTTCTGCATGCTCCTTCGAGCCAGTTCGGATCCGTTGAATTTCGGGTGAACCGGAATTTCAACATTCCCTTCCATCCTCAAATTTCCACAATCCGATTCACGCGGTCTTCATGGTGCGAAACGGACAACCGTCCGGAAATCAACAGTAGACCCCACCGAGCGACGTTGCCTTTCCAACGCACTTGCGAAAGCGGAAAGGTCGGACCTCTTCAGCGATTCATGAGCGAACCCGAGAACGCCTCGTCAGAAACAGCTCCCCCAAAGGTCGGCGAAGGAACCGCCACTCTGGCCTCCGAACCGTCATCTGCGAAGAAGGCGTCTCGCAGGTCTGCGGCGAGCCGCACGAAACGGGCATCGCCCGAACAAGCCGACCTCTTTTCCGAAGAGCAGCTTAGCGGCGTCCCAGACGGTTCGGCTCCCGGAGCATTGGCGGAGGAAACGGCGCGGCGTGCCCTGATTGAAGCCGGAGATGCGGAACCGGATGGTTCAAGGAAAAAGCGCCCTCGAAGGAGGCGGCGCTCTGATCGCGATGGAGACCGGGAAGCCTCAGTAACCGATGTTCCCGGTCCGGAACCCGGATTTTCCGACAGGTCCGCATCGCAAGATTCCGGCGAAGCTGCCGCAGAGAGTTCTTCAAGCGAGACTTCGGAAGCACCGGACGAATCCTCTCCCCGCGTCCACAAAACGAGAAAGCAGCGATTCATCGAGCGAAAGGAGCGAGAGCGTGCCAGAGAGCTCGCTGCTCTCGAAGCCTCTCCGGCGGTTGAGTCGGAGGGTCTGGTCGAAATCTCGCCAAAGGGCTTCGGCTTCCTTCGCGAACGAGTGCGGAATTTCGACTCTTCGCCCAAGGATGTCTTCATCACCCCGGCGACGGTGCGCAGCCACGGGCTTCGGGACGGACTCATGGTCAGATGCATTTCGAAGAACGGTGTGCGCGGTCCTCAGCTCGTCGAGTTGCTTGCCATCAACGACCGCCCTCCGGAAGATTGCGCGAGACTCCCCTATTTCGAAGAGCTCACTGCGGTCAACCCGAACAAGAAGCTCACTCTCGAGACCGAAAACTCGCGTCTCACCACGCGCGTAGTCGATCTGGTTTCCCCCATCGGTCGGGGCCAACGCGGTCTCATCGTGGCGCCGCCGAGGACGGGCAAGACCACGTTCCTCCACCACATTGCCGAAGGTCTCCTCAACAACTACGAAGACGAAATCCACCTCATGGTCCTGCTCGTCGACGAACGCCCCGAGGAAGTGACCGATTTCGAACGTTCCTTCCCCGGGGTCGAGATTTTTTCGAGTTCCAACGACGCCGAGGCCAAGGACCACACGAGGATCGCGCTGCTCGCCGTCGAACGCGCCAAACGCCTCGTCGAGGGCGGCCGGCACGTGGTGATGCTGATGGACTCCATCACCCGTCTCGCCCGCGCCTTCAACAGCCTGATGCGTGGCGGCGGCGGTCGCGGCACCGCCAGCGGCGGTCTCGTCGTCGGGGCGCTGGAGATGCCCCGGCGCATCTTTGCGGCGGCCCGCAACACCCGCGAAGCCGGATCCCTCACGATCATCGCGACCGCCCTGGTTCAGACAAACAGCAAGGCCGACGAAGCCATTTTCCAGGAGTTCAAGGGCACTGGAAACATGGAGCTCGTGCTCGACCGCCAGCTCGCACAGAACTACGTCTACCCGGCCGTCGACATCAACAAGTCCGGCACGAGGCGCGAGGAGCTTCTGCTGCCGCCGCACGTCCTCGAAAAGATCTACGTCATCCGTCGGGGGCTCAGCGGCTACCGTCCTCTCGACGCGATGGAGTGGCTGCGCCGATGCCTTGAGCGCTATCCCAGCAATGCGCAGATGCTGATGGATATCAAGATGTCCGCGCTGAGCTGATGCTCGACGGTGTCCGGATCGCCGCCTGCCGAACATTTCGATTGCAGCGGCGAACTTCACGCGCCACAGTCTGAGCATGAGAACGGTTTTGCGCATTGCCTCGCTCGCCACCGCGCTTCCTGCGGTCTCCCTTCTTTTGGCATCCTGCCAGACGAACCGGGGCGGCTCCGCCACCGACGGCTACACGCCGCCTCCCACGCTGAGCCCCGTCGAGGCCACCGACCGGATGCAGAACAAGTTCCGCCAATGGCGCTGAGGTTTTCCTTCCCCCGCCTGGCTCTTTCTGCTACTCCTCGATCCGTAGCAGGATCATGGAGAACCACAGCATCGTAGAATCAGTCCTCGACAACCTGCCCGTCGCCGTCTTCGCCAAAGACGCCAACAACGAGTTCCGGTTTGTCCTGTGGAACAAGAAGCAGGAGGAAGTCACCACCATCCGCGCCGGAAAGGCTCTGGGACGGAGCGACTACAGTCTCTTTTCCCGCGAATCGGCGGACTACTTCCGGAGCGTCGACAAGGCAGTGATCAAACGGGGCAGCCTGATGAAGGTCCCCGAGGAAATCATCGAGACGAAGAACGGGCGCGAAGTCCATCTCCGAACCGTCAAGATTCCGGTTCGGGACGAGGAGACGGGAAGCCTCCTCGTCGTCGGCATCAGCGAGGACATCACCGAGCAGGTGAAGTCGCGCGAGCAGCTCGAGAAGCTCAACCGCCACCTCGTCGAAACCAACCAGGAGCTGCAGCAGACGCAGATGCAGCTCATCCAGGCGGAGAAGCTCGAGTCCATCGGGCGCCTCGCCGCCGGCGTCGCCCACGAGGTGAAGAACCCTCTCGGACTGCTCCTGCTCGGGGTCGACTACCTTGACCAGGGCATCCAGCCCGGCGATCCCAACCTTCCCATCATTCTCCGGCAGATGCGCGACGCGGTGGAGCGTGCCGACCGCATCGTCCGGGGACTGGTCGATTT
>SLGN01000082.1 GCA_007123695.1 Verrucomicrobiales bacterium | reverse complement strand
CGGTCGAGTCGGTCGAGTCGGTCGAGTCGGTCGATGCACCGGTGACGCGGAGTTGGTGGCCCATGAAGAATTTGCCGTCGAGCAGCTCTACCGCTTTCTGCGCTTCGGCGGTGTCGGCGAGGTCGATGCGGTGGTTCTTGGTGTTTTCGTCCTTTCCGGGTCCGGTCTCCTCGCGATTGGCGATGCTGCCGATGCCGTCGAAAAGATCGGCGAGATCCGTCTCCGTCGCGGCGGCGTTCACGTTCTCGACCCGGAGCGAGGGCGAATCGACCGTCTCGATGACGAGGGGGCGCACCTGGCGGGTCGGCTTGTCGATCTCGTCGCTGTCGCCGCCGCGCCGCCTCTCCCGCCCGCCCCGGCCATTCCGGTCGCCGCGGTCGCCGCGCTCGGATCTGGCGGACCGGCGATCCCTCGAGGGCTCTTCCTCTTCGTTGTCGCGGCTTTCCGAGCGCGTCGACTCGTCGGCCTTCCCCGAGGTCTTGGCTCCGGTGACGAGCATCTTGCGCCCCTTCAGCTCGTGATCGTTGAGGGCGGTTGCGGCGGCCTTGGCCTCGTCGACGCTGCCCATCTCGACGAAGGCGAAGCCCTTCGACTGATCGGTGCCCGAACGCCTCACGACCTCGGCGAGCACGACGGAGCCATGCGCGGCGAAGAGACCCTGGAGGTCCGCATCGTCGACATCGAAGCTGAGGTTGCCCACGTAGAGGCGCGGCGTGGTCGGCTCGACATAGGCGGGGGCGCGTCGTTCGCGCTTGCGTCCTTCGGATTCCCGGGCCGGAGCGGAACCCCGCTCGGGGAGATCCGAACCCGAAGGCGCGGGCCTTGCTGGCTTCGCTCTGGGCTCTCTCGATTCCGGCTTGTCCCGAACGGGAGCCTCGGGCTTCCCGAAGCCGAGGAAGGCCATGACCTTCTGGAAAAACGTCGGCTTGGGCGGTTCCTTGCTCCGCCGGGGACGGGAACTGCGGGCGGCGTCGTCGGAGGGGCGGAACTCGTCCGGGCCATCGGATCGGCGACGGCTTCTGCCATCGCCCTGGCGGTCGCCACGGTTGCGGCTGCGGTTGCGATTGCCGCCGCGGGAGCGGGAGCTCTTGCTGCGAGGGGGGCGGCCTTCGCCGGAGGAGGATTCTTGCATGGGATGGATTTTCGTTCGGATCGGATCCGGGGACTCCGCGTCGCGCGGGCCCAAGGGGGCGGGCGGGAAGGCGCTCTCCGCCACGGGGTCATCGTGGGCCGCCCCGGATCGAAAGTCTACCCTAGTTCATGAGCCACGGTGAGCAAGCGAATAGACGCGTCCTCGGCCCGGATCGGCCTGCTTTCGCCAAGGCCGGAAAATTCCTGCGGCGTCCCTCAGAAGGGAATGTCGTCGTCGCTTTCCTGCCCGTAGCCGCCGGGAGGCTCGCTGATGGGGGGCCCGTCGTCCCACGCCGCCGGCGCCGCCGCATCTTTCCGGGCGCCGCCGTCGCCGCCGCCGGGGCGGTCGAGCTTCCAGGCGTTGAGGTTGACGTAGTATTTCCCCTTGTATTCGTTGCCGCGGATGTCGAAGTGGACCTTCACGGGGTCGCCCACCTCGAAGCCGTCGATGAGCGAGGTCTTGTCCTTGACGCACTCGAACTTGATCGATTGGGGAAACCTGCCGTCCTCGACTTCGACGACGAACTCACGCTTGGTGAAACCGCTCGCGAAGGTTTGGATTTCGTCGATGACCTTGACGGTCCCTTCCAGTTCGTAGCTCTGTGCCATGGGATTGAAGGTTGGTGCCGGAGTTATCGCCCCGAATCGCTACCGGGCCAAGGAAAAATTCCCCCGAGGCGGCGTGGCCTCAAGCCGGTCTCCCGGACCGCTTGGCGTTGATCTCGGTGATCTGCGAGTTCAGCGTGCAGAAGTCGTAGGCCCAGCCGACGAGGAAGAGCCCGCCCGAGATCAGGAACAGCAGAGCGGTGAACCATTTCCCCATGTAGAAGCGGTGGGCGCCGAAGACGCCGAGGAAGGTCAGGAGAATCCACGCGACCGAATAGTCGGTATCGCCCGCCTTGTAGCGGAGATCGGCGCGGCGGTCCATGCCGGGAATCAAAAAGAGGTCGATGAGCCACCCGATTCCGAGAAGGCCGAGGGTGAGGAACCAGATCAGGCCGGTGACGGGCTTTCCGTAGTAGAAGCGGTGCGAACCGGTGAATCCGAAGATCCAGAGAATGTAGCCGATGGTTTTCCTGTGGGTGGACTCCATGGCACGAAACTGCCCCACAATCGCTTGGACGCAAAGGGCGATTTCTCCCGCCGGGGCCGCGTTCACCGGAAGGTGAGGCGCTGCGTGAGGATGGCCGAGCGGTTTCCGCTCCTGTCGAAAGCCTGGATGCGGATCAGGTTGCGTCCCCGCCGGAAGCCGCGGGCGCGGGCGGTGAAATTGCGCGCGCGTCCCGCGAGACGGCCACCGTTGATCCAGCGGCGGTTGTTGACGCGGTAGCGCCAGCGGGCCAGGGCGACGTCGTCTTCCGCTCGGCCGCGCATGAGGATGGTGCCGACAGGCCTGACCGCCCGCAGCGAGACGAGCCGCACGGTGGGGCGGTTGCGGTCGGCGACGCGGATGGGCAGGGTGAAATCGACGGTGTTGCCGTCGGCGTTGGTGGCGCGGAGGACGATGCTGGCGGTGCCGAGCTGGCTGCCCCAGTCGATGAAAAGCAGCGGGCCGACGACCTCCGTCGCCACCACCTGCGGGGCGCTGTTCGAGACGAGGGAAATGTGGATCGGGCGTACCTCCGAAACCGAATCGACCAAGAGGAAGCTGTTGGGATTGGCGGGGTTGAGGAGGGGCACGTTTTCGAGGAATCTCGCGCTTCCATCGATCGAGAGGTTCCGGTCCGACGTCTCCAGGGATCCGATCGCGTCCATCACGCCGAAACCCGGGGCGCCGACGATCTGACCGAAGGCGGTGAAGCCGCCGTTCTGGAGGTCGAGGTTCCCGGGATTGTCTTGCAAGGTGTGGATGTTGAGAAACCACTCGCTCGTGGCGCTGTCGCGCTGGCCGCCCATTTTTGCCATCGAGATGGTGCCGCGCACATTGGAGAGGCCCGGCTCGTTCTGGACGTTGTCCCGCTTCACGACCGAGCGCCACGTCGTCGCGGGAGCCGTCGGAGAAAACGGTGCGAAGCCGCCCGACTGGAAAATGAATCCATCGATGGCGCGGTGCACGAAAACCCTATCGTAGTCCCCTCGCCGGACGTAGCCGAGGAAGTTCTCCACCGTCTTGGGCGCTGCCGTCTCGTGCAGGGCCAGAATGATCGACGCGCCGCCGGTCTCGATCCAGGCGCCGCGCTCGCGCGCCGGGTCGGCGAAGAGCGTGCCCAGGTTGATGAATCCTCGCACCCCGGCATTTTGCACCGGCACGGAAAAGGCGGGGTCCGCCACCACCGGAGTCGAGGGCGCGGGCAGGACGCGGAAGAAATGGGCCCGTTCGAAGCGTTCCTCCCCGTCGAACTCGACCCCAAGGAAGCAACGGTAGACGCCCGGCGCGGCAATGGTGCCCGTGACGAGGCCAGTGTTTTCGTCGAGGGAAAGCCCTGCGGGCAGATCCCTGGCGATGTAGCGGTCGGGCGAGCCTCCGCGGATCTGAACTTGGAACGAGATGGATTCGCCGGCGCGCGCGCCGCTGCCCTCGGGGGTTTCGCGTCCCGCGACATCGATGAAAAGATCAAGAGGGCCTTCCGGCTTGAACACCTCGGCCTCCACCCAGTTCAGGTTCGCCTCGATCTCCCCCGGCTTCCACGGGGCGACTCGCAGGCGGATGGTCTGCGCCTCCGTCGAGGGAACAACGCCCCGCCACACTTCGAAGTCGGCGGGCAGATCGCCGCCAGATGCCGCCACCCAGGTCTCGGTGACGGGATCCCACCGATCCACCCACCACGCCGTCTCGTCGTCGGAGTTGTCCCGCCACGAAAGATGGACGCGGTTCTCGTTCGGACAGTAGGCCACCACATCGCTTGGCGCGGCGGGAGGCGCCGCCAGAGCCGGGGCTGCGGCGAGGGGCAGGAGAAACCCAAGCAGGGCGGCGTTGCAGGAAAAGGAGCTGGACATGGAGAAGTGGGGGTGGCGGGGATTGTCGCCGCAAGCCGCCTTCGTGACAAGTCTGCCCAAGGATATCGCCGCGAGGCATGGCCCATCGAGAAGAGGGAGGAGGAACGCCGAGACCGCGGGAGCGTTCGGCAAGCCGTCGAAAGGAATGCGAGAATTCGCGAAACCTGCCGCAACCGCAGGGTCTCTCGCCTCGGTTTTCCGACCGGAAGCCTTGAGATACGGGGCTTGGAACGATTGTCGTTGGCGTTCGGAAACCGTCAAGCCGGCTGCCTGTCGGTCGATTCCATCGCGCGGACCCTCAAATCCCGCAGCGAACGCAGGCCGCCGAAGTCCGCCCCACGCATCCTGCGAGCCCCGCTTGTCCGCTTCGGACCAGTGCGCCCCTCGGCCTTGAGCCGGGCGAAGACTCCGTTCACAAACGCCGCCGAGCCGATCACCGCCCCGTCGCTGAAGTAGCGCACCTTTCGCCGCAAGGCCTCCGCCAGCGGCATCATCCCGCCCGCTTCAGCGACCCGCTCGCATTCCTCCGCCGAGATCCCCCTGCGGCCGCCTTTTCCGGTCACCTCGTCCGGCTTCTGCTCGCGGCCTTCTGCGTAAAGCAGCAGCCGATAGCGACGCTGCACCTCCGTCCAGTCGGGCACATGCTCTCCGCCCGCCGCTCCGGTAGCGCCCGCACCCGACCAGATACCGGGATGCTCCAGCGCCTCCCGCGTGATCGACCGCAGCCCTGCCCGCGCTTTCTCCGCCCCCTTGCCCGCGCCGCAGGCCTCGCCGTAGCCGCTCCAGCGATAGTCTTCCGGACGCTCCACCAGCCCCGCCCGCACCGGATTCAAGTCGATGTAGGCCGCCACCGTCCGCAGCGTCTCCTCCCCGTCCTCCAGCAGCACGCTCTTGAAGCGCCCTTCCCACAGCGTCCCGACCCGGCCGTTTCGTCGGTTGAAAAAGATCGAGACCCGCTGCTTCAGCTCCTTCAGAAACACCGACAAATCGAAGCGCCGCCGCTCGTAGCGGTCCAGAATCCGCCGTTCCCACCCCAGATTCCCCGAGTTCCGCGCCGCCTCCAGCTCCCTCGCCACCTGCTCCACGACGATCTCGTCGTAGAGCAAAGGCAGCAGCTCCAGCAGCGTCTCCGCATCCAGCTTCGGCATCGTTTCCTTGTCCGGCACTTCCAGCAGCAGGTGAAAGTGGTTGCCCATCAGGCAGTAGGTCACCACTCTGACCCCCAAAAACCGCTCCAGCTTCCGCAGAATCGACCGGAAGACCTCCTTCTCCGCAGCATGGAAGACGATGCGCCGGTCGACGACGCGGGAGAGACAGTGGTAGTAGGCCCTGCCTGATCCCTGCGGAATGACGATGCGCGATGGTTTCATAGTTTCTCCACGAAGATGCCCAGCCAATCGCCGCCTGTCAAGTAAAAATAGGCGGGATATTTGTTCTTCGCTGAGGAGACGTGTGCCGGTTGGGTGGCGTTGGTCAGTCGAAGATCGGGTAGAAGGTGTTGAAGGCCTTCTCGCCGAACTCGGCGGGATCGTTGAAACGGCGTCTGCGGTCGAGGGCGTCTAGTCGCGACATCTCCTCGGGCGTCAGGGCGAAGTCGAAGATCCCGATGTTCTCGCGCAGGTGGGCGGGGGTCTGGGTCTTGGGAATGACGACGGTGCCACGCTGTACGGCCCAGCGCAGCAGCACCTGCCCGGGGCTGCGCCCCTGCTCGGCGGCGATTTCGAGCACGGCGGGATCGTCGAGGACGGATTCGCTCTCCAATGCCATCTGGAGAGGGACGTAGGAGCTCGCGCCGAAGGGGGAGAAGGCGGTCACGGCGATGCCTTCCTCATGGCAGAAGCGGAGGAGGCGCGGCTGAGGAAGGTAGGGGTGCATCTCCACTTGCAGCACTTGCGGGGCAATGGAGGCGTAGGCGAGGAGATCGCGGAGCAGGGCGGTCGAGTAGTTGCAGACGCCGATGCGCTTGACGAGGCCCGCTCCGACGAGACCCTCCATTGCGCCCCAGGTGTCCGCAAGAGGAATGCGGACCGGCTTCATCGAGGGATTCTCCGAAGCCGGGTCGAAGAACCAGCCGGGTGGGTAGCGCTCTTCGAAGGGCACGAAGGCGAGGGTCACCGGAAAGTGGATCAAATAGAGGTCGAGAACGTCGAGTCCGAGGTCGCTCAGAGTGCGCTCGCAGGCGGGGCGTACGTGGTCGGGGTGGTGGTAGGTGTTCCAGAGCTTCGAGGTGATCCAGAGATCGTCGCGGGAACAAAGGCCGGACGCGAGAGCGCGGCGAAGCCCTTCGCCCACGGCCGGTTCGTTGCCGTAGTCGCAGGCGCAATCGAAATGCCGATAGCCCATCGCCACGGCCTCGGGTACGAGGTCGGGCAGGACGGCTTCGGGAATCTTCCAGGTGCCGAGGCCGATCGAAGGAAAGCGACTACCGTCGCCGGTTTCGAGAAAGTGCTGGGGGAGGCTCATCGTAGGGAAACGAGAGCGCCGATTCGTCGCGAGGCAAGCGCTAAGCCCGCGATTCCGCCCGGTTCCATCGGATCCTTCGCGGTCGCCTCCCTCGCCAAAAAACGAAAACCGTCCAGTCCCGAAGGACTGGACGGTTCCGAAACACGAAACACAAACAGACAGTTACCGAGAAAGTAACCGATCTCAGATTTGCAGATATTCAAGATATGTCAACAATTAAAAAATTCAAAAACGAAAATTTCCTGCCTCCGCATTTCCGGATTCGCGTTCTGTCTGCCGTGATGTAGTTTTGCGGCGTTTCTTCGACCGCAGGTCACCGCTTCCCACCATCTCCCATGAATATCCGGATCCCTTCCTTTCTCGGCTCGCTTGCCCTCGCCGCTGCCTTCGGGGTTGCGGCGCTTCTGCCGACTTCCTGCAAGACGGTCGAGACCAAGGCCTCCGCAGCTCCGCAGAGCATGGCGGTGCGCTACGGCACGGTGAACAACCCCGCCGATGTCCGTGTCAAGGTCAGCCTCAACAATCGCGCCCTCTATGTGCTGGAGGGCGAAGAACCCCGTTTCGTCGCCGCCGTAGCGATTGGCAAGCCCGAAAGTCCCACTCCCACGGGGCATTTCAAGGCTTTCAACAAGCTGCCCCGCAAGCGCTCCGGCACCTACGGCTTCCACGTCCGGGGAGACGACATCCGTCCCGGAAAGCGGAGCGACACGCCTCCGGGCTACAGCTACATCGGGTATCCGATGCCGTGGTGGGTCGAATTCGCAACGGGCGGCTACGGAATCCATGCCGGCGGGGTCTGGCCGGAGCCGCGGACGAAAGGCTGCCTTCGCCTCCATCGCACCATCGCGAAGGAGTTCTTCGATCTCGTCCGCCCCGGCACCCCCATCCACGTCGCCCATAGCCAGCCCGAGGATGCCACGATCGGCAAGAACGTGCCCCGCCCGACCGACTACGCCGATCCCGACGCTCCCCCTTCGGTCCTGATTACCGACGCCCCCCTCGACCGCACCGACGTGCCCTTCTGAGGTCCTCTTTCCTTCCCCCGTCTGGGAAGCGTAAAGCGTATCGTTTTCCATGTCTGTCTACGCCCATCCCGCCCGCCGCCGCCGCGTCAACGTCCGCACCCCCGAAGTGATGGAAAGGGTGCAGGCGGAGGTGGCCGAGCACTACCGCAGTTCCATCGTCGAGAAGGTCCGGGCCAAGGGTGGACTGCTCTCCATCGGCGACACCACGATCCGGTTGGCGAAGCAGTTCGGCTTCTGCTACGGGGTCGAGCGCGCCATCGACTTGGCCTATGCCTCGCGCCGGGTCTTCCCCGAGAACCGCATCTTCCTGATCGGCGAGATCATCCACAATCCGGAGGTCAACCGACAGCTCGAGGCGATGGAAATCGTCTCGCTGCCGTGGCAGGAGATGAACGAGCAATACGACGATCTCGGCGAGGACGACGTCGTCATCGTCCCGGCTTTCGGCGCTCCAGTCTCCTTCATGGACAAGGTCGAGTCGCGCGGCTGCCAGATCGTCGACACCACCTGCGGCGACGTGATGAAGGTCTGGAAACGCGTCCGCGGCTTCGCCAAGGATGGCGTGACCTCCATCATCCACGGAAAGGCGGACCATGAGGAGACCCGCGCGACCGCCTCGCGGGCGGCAGGGGAGGATGGGAAAGGCCATTACCTGATCGTGCTGACGCTGGAAGACACCGACTTCGTTTGCGACTACATCGTGAACGGGGGGGACCCCGCCGCCTTCCGCGAACGCTTCGGAGGCGTCGGAGGCATGTCCGAGGGCTTCGATCCCGACGTCCATCTCCACAGGGTCGGCGTGGCGAACCAGACCACAATGTTGAAGTCCGAGACCGAGGAGATTCAGAGACGCGTTCGCGCCGCCCTGCTCCGCCGCGATGGGGACGACTCGAACTTCTCCGTCTTCGACACGATCTGCGGGGCCACCCAGGAGCGTCAGGACGCCCTCTTCGATCTGCTCGAGGAGCCCCTCGACGTTCTTCTCGTCGTCGGCGGCTACAACAGCTCGAATACGACCCATCTCGTCGAGATCGGCGAAAAGGAGCTTCCGACCTTTTTCATCCGCAGCTCCGAATGCCTCGTTTCGCTGGCTGAGATCGTCCACTACGACATCCACCGCAAGGAGGAGGTGGACGCCGATCCCGGACCGCTCGGTCGCGAAGGTGCCGTCCTCGTGGGAATCACGGCGGGGGCATCCTGCCCGAACAACCTCATCGAAGACACGATCCTCAAAGTCTTCGAACTGCGCGGCGTCTCCGCCGACGAGGTACGGTCCGCGTAGGCAAGCCCGCCCTCGTGGCGGATCAGGGGCGCACCCTTGCGGTGCCCTTGAAATACGCTTCGTAGCGGGGCCAGCTCCACTCGGCCAGCTCGCGCCCGACGCGCAGGCCCACCTCGTTGTCGACGGGGATGTGGTAGCCGCCGAGGGCCCGCGACAGCGCCGCCATTTCCGCCACGGAAGAAAAGGTGGGCAAGTCCAAATCGATTTCGTCGCCCGCGACGAGTTCGGTCAGTTCGCAGTGGGGGCGCCGCTCGAAGAAGCCGTATTCGTCGCTCCCGGTGAACAGCTCGAGAATTTTGGAGCAGGCTCCGCTGACCGTGGCGTGACCGCTGGTGTAGCCGGGGAAGGGCGGCGTGATGAAGGAAAGGGGCGAGTAGGGATGCCACTCCTCGGCGGGCATCTCCCGGACGCCGCCTTCGGGCCCGGCCCACCCCACGATGCGCTGCCCGGCGTAGTAGTGCCGTACCAAGGTCCAGGGCCGCGAGCTGTCGTAGAAGCGCTTCGTCTCCCAGCAGGAGACGAAGGCGTCGTGGGCCGTGTTGGCCACGGCGAAGAAGAGCTTCACGTCCTCGTCGAGTCCATGCCGGTCGCGGCGCGAGACGTCCTGCGCGAAGCGAAGCCAATGCCCGCTCTGGCCGGTGGAGCGGGGGCCGTCGCGCATGAACTCGACCTTGGCCTTCTCCTCCTTGGTGAGATGGCGGTTGTAGGCGAGCACTTCCTCGACCTGGCGCCGCAGGCTTTCGTCGTCGGTGTCGGTGCGGGGGGGCGGCCCCGGGCGGAACTGCTCGGGACGCTCGAGGGCGAAGAGCTTCACCCGATACCAGTGCGGGGTGAGAAAGCCCGGCGTCACCCTCGACCCGTCGGGCATGGTGAAGGTGATGGGCTGCCAGCGGTCGGGATCGACGATGCGGTCGGGAGGGTTGACCGGCTCGTAGTAGGTGTAGTCGCCGTAGGGAGTGCCGTCGCCGCCGGCCTCGTCGCCGTGCTGGTTGGCGCCGTCGTGGCGACGGTATTCGATCAGCGCCTGCGCCGCCGTCTGCCCGATGGTGATCGCGTCGCTGTCATCCCTCGGCTTTGCGTCGGGATCGTGCCCGAGCCCCGTCATCGCTTCGCGCAGGAACTCGGCATCTTCCGGATAGAGATCGGAAAGGGCAAGGAAGGAGGCATGGGCGATGGCCGTTTCCCGGTTTGCCGCGGTCCTTTCCGCAGGAGGACGCCGCAGCTCCGCCCCGAGCCTGGAGCCGACGGCGGTTTCGTCGTAGGCGCTCCATGCGTCGTAGACGGCAGTAGCCCAGATGGCGAAGGCGCGCGCGTCGATGGTGGGGCGGGCTCCGAATCGTTCGACGGCCCGGGCGGTGGCCTCCTGCGTGACGTCGAGCCAGAGATAGGCGACCGAGGCCGTGCCGGGACGGGCTTCATCCATATGCCGGGGCGCTTCGGCGAAGGCCCAGAGTGGTGCCAAGGCCGCAGCGGCGACGATGGATCGGAGGTGGATGGGGAAGGGCATGGGGAAGGGTAAGCGTACTCCAACAGCCGCCGCAAGGATCGAATCGGGGAAAATTTTCCGAACTGTGCTAACGTAGTGCCATGGTTATCAATGGTTTTCGGAAAACTCGGCGCAGACGAAAATCAAAGTTGCGGATTTGGAACGCCTTCTGCTCTTATCCGTCTCGGAAGCCAATTTTGCGGTTTCGGGTTCTCAAAGGCTACTTCATCCGCATTGCGAATCGGTGGTCGAATCAAGATATCCGGAACCTTGCGGACGAGGCATCCCCTCCTCCTAACATGACCACGAAATACGAAGGGACTCGCGTCCCGAAAGGTTCACCCATGCTCGCGACTTTCAGGCACGCTTGTCTCCGGCGCAGCGCTCTTCTCTCTCTCGTCCCTGCCTTGGCCTTGTGGACCCCCGTCTCGGCGAACCCGCGCGGCGGTGCCGTCGTCCACGGCGACGTCAACATCGGCGCCGGCGCCGGGGGCAACCTGCAGATCCGGCAGAACAGCAACCGTGCCATCATCAACTGGGAGAGCTTCTCCATCGACGCCGGGGAGACGACCCAGTTCCGCCAGCCGGGCCGGAACGCGGCGGTGCTCAACCGGGTCGTCGGGGGCGACCCCACCGCCATCCACGGGGCGCTGCGGGCCAACGGAAACGTCTTCGTGATCAATCCCAACGGCATTCTCGTGGGTCCGGGGGGGACCAT
>SLGN01000132.1 GCA_007123695.1 Verrucomicrobiales bacterium | reverse complement strand
ACGGTGGTGTTCGTGGGCCTCGGCACCTACGGCCAGTGGACGTCGCCGAGCGCGTTGGCGGTGACTCCGCCTGCGAAATTCAGCGCCGCGCCTCCGAGGAGGTTGTTGACGGTGATCATGGTGCTGCTGGTGGTCTGCAGCAGTTGGTAGGACTGGGTGAAGGTGAGGCTGTGGTCGCCGATGAAGGCGGCGCGGACCCCGTTCACCTGGCTGACGGCGTTGGAAAGGGTGCGGTCGCCGCCGTAGGCGAAGACGGAGCCGTTGCTCATGCGCAGCTCGCTGACCCCGAGGGCGCCGTCGTGCCCGATGCCGAGGCCTCCGCCGCCGGCGGTGGTGAGGCCGGTGTAGTCGTTGGCAGCGTTGGTCAGAATCCAGACGGCCCCGCCGTCCACGGTCACGCCGAGGGTGCCCCCGTTGTCGGAGAGCTGGCTCGTGACCATGTTGCCCTCGGTACTGGTGCCGCGGAGCCGGAGGATCTTGTTGCCCGCCGCCAAGTCGTTGGCCACGTTGGTGAGAATGAGCGCCCCCGTGCCGTCGGCGTGGATGTCCGTCGTGCCGGTGGTGGTGTTGAGGCGGATTTTTCGGTCGGAGGTTTCGCCGGTGCCGATGTATTGCAGCAGCCCTGCGGTGGTGCCGCCGTTGCCGAGGGTGAGGGCGTTGGAATTGTCCATGGCCACGCCGCTGACGCCGAGGCTGGTGGGGGTGTTGGCGGGGTCGCCGCTGTGGCCGAGGGAGAGAACGGTGAGCACTCCGGCCTCGACGGCGGTGGTGCCGGTGTAGGTGTTGCTGCCGGTGAGGATCAGATTGCCCGCGCCGATCTTGCGCAGGCTGCCGCCGACGCCGCTGAGATCGCCCGACATGATGGCGTAGTCGGCGCCGGTGTTGACGTTGTCGAGGACGGTGATGGTACGCTGCTCGTTTCCGAGGTCGATGGCGTTGCGGAAATCGACGTGGGAGAGGGCGGTTGTCGAGCCGAGAACGAGGTTCTGAACGCCCCCGGTGCCGACGAATCCGCCACTGCCCCAGGTCAGTGCCGTGGGAGAGGCGACGCCGCCGAGAGCGACGACGAGGGGATCGGTGTGCGCGGCGAAGCCGGCTCCTCCGGTGGTGCTGGCGATGCCGAAATCCCAGGTGACGGTGCCCGTGCCGGCGGCGGCGGCTACGGCGAGGTCTCGCTCGAAAGTGCCGCTCATCTGCAGGATGGCGGCGGAAGTGGCCGAGGTGGGGGCGAGAATGACGGGACTGTCGCCGGGGAGCGCTCCATTGACGTTGAGCGCGAGGATGCCGTTCTCGATGCGGGTGGCGCCGGTGTAGGTGTTGTCCGGGTTGCCGAGGTTCCACTGGCCGGCCCCGGTCTTCGTGAGGCTGGTGACGAAGCCGGCGCTGTTGGTGAGCTGGGGGTTGAAAGTGTTGTCGCCGGTGGAGCCGCCGGTGAGGATGAGGGTGCGGTCGGCGTCGGTGCCGTGGACGATGGCCCCGAAGTTGCTCCAGACGATGGCGTTGTTGTTGATCGCGGTGCTGGAGAGGGTGGCTCCGCTGCCCGACATCGTGAAGAGGCGGTCAGTTGAGGCGGAACGGGCGCCGAGGATGAGATCTCCGTCGCGAATGCTGCCGGCATAGACTAGGCCGCCGGTGGTGCCGTCGAAGATCAGGCTGGCGGCGTTGGTGGCATCGTCGGTGGCATCGCCGCGGCCGATGCCGCTGTCCTCGCCGATGTTCGCCATGTGGTCCACGGTGACGACGCCGGAGGAGCCGATGGTGGTGCTGCCGGCGTAGCTGTTGAGGCCGAGCCAGCTCTGGTTGCCGGTGCCGAGCTTCACGAGGTTGATGTTGCCCTCGATGGTGCCGAAGGAGATGCCGGTCCCGTTGCTGCCGCCGATGGTGAGGGTTGCGAAGGTGTCGCTGGAGTTGATGACCCGACCGGCGTTGTTGAAGGCGTTGTGGTTGGTTGCCGGAGTGACGCCGTTGAGGTCGTAGATGCCGAGCTGGCGGATGGTGAGGGCGGCGGCGTTGCCAAGGCGGCCCGAGCCCTCCAGCCGCACGGTGCCCTCGTTGATCGTCGTAGTGCCGGTGCGAGTGTTGGCGGCGGTGAGGACGAGGGTGCCCCCACCCGACATGGTGAGGCCGCCGGTGCCGGTGATGACCGAGCCGATGGTGAGGAGGTCGGTGTCCTGGTTGACGCGGACGACGAGAGCCTGGCCGCCGGTGGCCAGCGCGGTGCCGCCGGAGATGGTGGAGGCGCCGCCGGTGGCGAGGATGCCGCCGGTTGAGATGGTGAGTGTGGCGCCGCCCGCGAGGGTGAGGTTGCGGGAGCCGTCGAATTTGAGGGTGGCGGCGCTGTGCGTCGCTTGGTCGACGATGTCGCCGACGATGAGGTTGTTCCCGGCGGCGAGGGTGGATCCGGCGGTGACGAAGCCCGCGTCGACGTCGTAAATGGGCGCGCGCATCACCCCTCCCTCGCGGAATGCGTAGTCGGCGCCGTTCCAGTAGACGGTGCGGCTGAGGAGTCCGTCGCTGCCGGCGCTGCCGTTGACCTGGGCGAAGGCGACGGTGTTGTCGGTGAAGTCGGCACCGACGATGTTGAGGGTGACGGCGGCGCCGGTGGTCATGTTCCCGAAGATGAGGGAGGCGCTGCCGCCCACGCCCGGCGTCAGCTTGAGGGTGTTCGCTCCTGCCGAGGATGTCAGCGTGCCGAGGGTCTGGACGTTGCTGGTGAGATCCTGGCCGACGAACTCCAATGTGGCCCCGGCGAACTGGTTGCTCTGGTTGAAAGTGACGTTGTTGCCCGAGGGCAGCACGGTGGAGGTGGCCGCATTGGCGAGGAGCTTGAGGGTGCCGTTGTTGATGGTGGTGAGACCTGTGTAGGTGTTCGCACCAGCCAGCGCCCAGGTGCCGGAGCCGATCTT
>SLGN01000127.1 GCA_007123695.1 Verrucomicrobiales bacterium | reverse complement strand
CATGCTCAAGGCAGCCGTCAAGAACGCGGCCATCAAAAAGGGCGGGGCCGATGCCGAACTCGACGATGCCGAGATCGTGGCCGTGGTCCGCAGCGAGGTGAAAAAGCGGCAGGATTCCCTCGAGCAATACACCGCCGCCGGGCGGGCCGAACTCGCCCAGCAGGAGGAGGCCGAGATCGCCGTGCTTCAGGCCTACCTGCCCGAGCCCCTCGCCGAGGAAGAACTCGCCGCCATTGTCGAGGCTGCCGTGAACGAACTCGGCGCGAGTTCGCGCAAGGAAATGGGCGCGGTCATGAAGCTGGTCAACGAGCGCGCCGCCGGCCGGGCCGACGGGAAGACCCTTTCGCAGGCCGTCATGGCCCGGCTTTCGTGATCGGAACCGACCCCGGGCTTCGCGTCCAAGGCGCGAGGAAGACCATCGGAAAACAGCCCCGAACCCATAGCGAGGGAAGTGATTCCGAAAAGCCGCCGCATTCTCCGGGAAGGGGGCGGAACCTCGCCGGGGACGGGTCCTCCGGTCGCCCGTTCGACCGCGCCCTGGGCCGCGCCACAGCCATTTGAATGAAGATTTCGGCAATCCTCGTCGCCGCCGGCCGAAGCCGTCGCATGGGCTTCGACAAGCTTTCTGCGCTCCTCGATGGCGAGAGCGTCTTGGTTCGCTCCATCCTTGCCTTCGAAGCGTGTCCCGAAGTCGTCGAGATTCTCGTCGTGACCACGCCCGAGAGAATTCCCTCTCTCGCCGAAACGGCTCGCCGGCTCGGTCTGGCGAAGTATGTCGGGGCGGTCGAAGGAGGCGCCGAGCGACACCTTTCCGTCGAGGCCGGACTCCGCCGTGTCGGGACCGACGTCGATCTCGTCGCCGTCCACGACGCGGCCCGCCCTCTCGTCAGTCCTGCCGCCATTTCGCGCTGCGCAGAGGTTGCCGCAGCCTGCGGCGCCGCCAGTCTCGCGCACCGCGTCGCCGACACCCTCAAACGGGGCAACGCACTCGGGGAAGTCGTCGGTGCCGTCCCCCGCGAAGATCTCTGGGCCATGGAGACGCCCCAGATTTTCCAGCCCGCCCTGCTGCGGGAAGCCTACGCCCGCCTGCTGGAGCAGGGTGGATCCGTCACCGACGAAGTGTCCGCCGTTGCCGCCATCGGCCACCCCGTGCGCCTCGTCGAAAACCCCGAACCGAACCCCAAAATCACCGTCCCCGCCGATCTGGCGATCGCCGCCGCAATCATCGCCACAAACCAGCCCAAAGCCCCCTGACCCAGCCTCGCAATCATAATAAAAACTAGGATGTTTATTTGCAATTCGGGTTTCCTTGTGCTATCATCCGATTTGCCATTGATCCGATTCTATGAAAACACCTCGTATCCTCATTCCTCCTGGGAACGGGAGGGCCTATTACCACTGCGTTTCTCGTGTCGTTGACCGGCGCATCGTCTTCCATGCTTCGGAGAAGGAGGTGTTTCGGTCGATTCTGCGTAAGTTGGAGCGTTTTCTTGGTGTCAGGGTGGTGACCTACTGTCTGATGGGCAACCACTTCCACCTGCTGCTGGAGGTGCCGGATAAGGAGGCGATGCCGAAGCTGGATGCGGAGACGCTACTGGAACTGCTGCCGTTGCTCTACGACGATGTGGTGGTGGAACAGGTGGCGAGGGAGCTGGAGTTGGCTCGGCGCTCGGGGAATATGGGATGGGAACGGCGGGTCCTGGAGCGCTACGAACGCAGACGATTCGACCTGTCGGTGTTTCTAAAGGAACTGAAGCAGCGGGTCTCGATCTTCTACAATCGTCGCAATGGGCGGGTGGGGACGCTGTGGGAGGCGCCGTTCAAGAGCGTGCTGCTGGAGGATGGGGAGGAGACGCTGCGGACGGTGGCGGCGTATATCGATCTGAATCCGGTGCGGGCGGGGCTGGTGGAGCGTCCGGAAGACTACCGCTGGAGCGGTTATGGGGAAGCTTGCGGCACGGGCAAGGGGGTGGAGAGGGCGCGGGCAGGGCTGGGATCGATCACGCGGGAGGGGCTGGAGCATCCGGTGGTCTGGGAAGGGAGTGGAGGGAAGCAGGCTTCTGATTCTGCTGAGATGCCGGACTGGGCGGAGGTGCTGCGTCGCTACCGATTGTTGCTTTACTCGGAGGGGCGGGAGCAGAAGCCGGACGAGGCGACGGGCGAGGGCGGTCTCGCGGGGATCGCGGCGGAGGAATGCGACAGCGTCGTGGAGGCGAGCGGTGCGATGCCGCTTTCGGAGGTTTTGCGGCGTAAGGTGCGCTATTTCAGCGATGGGGCGGTGATCGGATCGGCGGTGTTCGTGGACGGCGTGTTCGAGCGACTGAAGGCCGAGGGGCGGACGGGGCCGAAGCGGACCAGCGGGGCGCGGCGGATGCGGGGGGCGGATTTCGGTGGGCTGCGTTCGCTGCGGGACCTGCGGGAAGGCGTCGCAGGGGGAGATGGGTGATGGGCGGGTTCGCGAGGAACTGGGGGATCACTCGGAATTCGCGGCGGTTTCTGCGGCGGCGATGATGCGCGGCATGAAGGGATCGGGATTCGCGTCGAAGGCGCGGACGCAGGGAACGCAGCAAAGGAGAACCTCGTGGCCTTGGTAGACCCGGCGGTATTTGGCGGGTTGCGTGCCGAAGGGTTTTTGAATGACGGCGCAGTGGTCGAAGGGGTAGGGGACCACCGTTTCGACTTCAGAGGATGCGGGAGGAGAGGCGGCCGCGTTTCCGGGGCGTTTTTCCAATGTCGCGGAGGAAGCTGCGGCAGTCGCCGGAGACTCCAACCCCCGTGGCATGCAGCCGAGTTGCAGGAGCAGGAACGGAAGTGCGGCGGTCGAAAGGAGTCGGATGCTTCCCATGCGGGCCACAATGGCGGCGGGAAGGGGCTGTCGCAAGCGGGAAGGGGAGTGTTCGGGGTTCGGGGTT
>SLGN01000746.1 GCA_007123695.1 Verrucomicrobiales bacterium | reverse complement strand
TGCAGGGAAGCTGCTGCGCCGCCGCGATCCAGACGGCGAAGTCCAAGCCGGAGACCTTCGGCGTCTCGGTGGCCCCCGCCGCGCTCGTCGAGGGCTTCGCCGTCTTCGCCTTCGTCTTCGGCCTCGTCCTCTCGGCGGACATCGCCGGCTGACAGGCCCAGGTCAACCTCACCCCAAAGGCATGGAACCCACCCCCCCAGCGAGCGGAAAGACCTCGGTCCAGGACCTCATCCGGCGCATCCACGAGGACGGGGTGCGGAGCGGCCGCGAGGAGGCCGACCGCATCCTGCGCGAAGCCCGCGAGGAGGCCGCCACGCTCTTGGCGGAAGCCCGCAAGGAGGCCGCCGACGCGAGGCGGCGCGCCGACGAGGAGATCGAGCGCCAGCGCGAGGCCACCCTCGCCGCCCTGAAGCAGAGCGCGCGCGACACCGCCCTCGAGCTCCAAGGCCAGGTCGCGAGCCGTTTCGAGTCCTTCGTGCGCCGCTTCGTGACCGAGGCCACCTCCGATCCGGACTTCCTCCGCCGCCTCGTCCTCGCCCTCGCCGGTCGCGCCGCCGCCGAGCATCTCGAATCCGGCGGAGCCGCGATCCACCTGCCCGAGGAGGCCCTTTCCCCCGACACCGAAGCCGGGCGGGACTTCCTCGCCGCGCTCTCCAGCGACATGCTGCGCGAGGGCGTCCGCCTCGTCGCCGATCCCGGCGTGGACGGCGGCGCCAAGGTCGTGCTCCAAGGGGACCGGCTCGAGATCGACCTCTCGGCCGAAGCCATCGCGCACCTCATCTCGGCCCGGCTCCAGCCGCGCTTCCGCGCCATCCTCGAAGGACTCGAATAGCCCCCGACCCAGCGATCCATGCCATTCCGCAGCTACCCCGATCTCGTCGCGAGCTTTCCCCACGTGGCCCACTTCACCTCGGAGAAGCCCGCTCCGATGACGCGCTTGCGGCTCGACGAGCGGCTCGCGCGGCTCGCCCCGGACGACCGGGCGCAGCTCCTGCGCGGCGAGCCCCTCGCGGCCTGGTCTCCCGGCGCCGGGCTGATGCGCTTCCACGACGACAGGATCGGCGCCGCGGAGGCGGAGCGGATCGCTTCGGAGCATCTCGCCGAAGCCCTCGGGCCGGGACTGCATCCGGGGCTGCGCGACTACCTCGAGTTCCGCCGCGACCAGCGGCTTTTCCTGATGGTCCTGCGGCAGCGCCGCCTCGGGCGCGGTCCCGAGCTGCTCGCGAGCCTCGTTCCCGGCTTCCTCCCCGAGGCGCTGCGCCGCCACCTGCGACTGCACTGGAGGGAGCCCGACCTGAACCTCGGTCGCCGCCACCCCTGGCTCCCCGAGCTGCGCCGCCTCCTCGAGGGCGGCTCGGCCGTGGCTCTCCGCCGGGCGATGATGGAGGAGGCCTGGACCCGCCTCCGCCGCCTCCGCGACCTCGATCCGCTCGGCTTTCCTGCGGTAGCTGCCTTCTTCTTCTCCTGGCAGATCGCCGCCGCCTGGGCCAGCCACGACGCCTCAGTGGCCAAGGGCCGCTTCCAGAGGCTCTACGAAGAGGCCCTGCCCTCCCCCCTCCCCGCATGAAGGACGAACGCCAGCGCAAAGGAACCGTGGGGCGCGTCGTCGGGGCCCGCGAGAGCTTCGTCGTCGTCGAGCTCGACGAGGAGGCCGCCGTGCGCAAGAACGAGGTCGGGCACCTCCTCGTCGGCGGTGGACGGCTGAAGAGCGAGGTCCTCCGGGTGCGCGGGCGCGAGGTCGACATGCAGGTCTTCGAGGACACCCGCGGTGTCCGCTCCGGCGATGAGGTCGAGTTCAGCGGGGAGCTGCTCTCGGCGACTCTCGGGCCCGGGTTGCTCGGCACCGTTTTCGACGGGCTACAGAACCCCCTCCGCGCCCTCGCGGCGGAGCACGGAACCTTTCTCCCCCGCGGCTTCGACCTGCCTGCCCTCGACCCCGAGCGCCGGCGGCCCTTCACCCCCCTCGCGAGGCCGGGCGAGCTCCTCCTGCCGGGCCAGACCGTCGGCACCGTCCCCGAAGGCCGTGTCGAGCACCGCATCATGGTCCCTTTCCACCTCGCCGGCCCCGTCGAGATCACGTGGATCTCCGGCGAGCGGCCCGTAGCCGCCGACGATCCCGTCGCGCGCTGCCGCACCGAGGACGGGCGCGAGATCGAGATCGCCCCCAGCCAGCGCTGGCCCGTGCGCCGCCCCCTGCCCGAGGCGATGCTCCGGCGAGGCCATTGCGAGCGCCTCTACCCCGGCGAGGCCCTCACCACCGGCTGCCGCATCATCGACGCCTTCTTCCCCGTCGCCATCGGCGGCACCGCCTGCATCCCGGGACCCTTCGGCGCGGGCAAGACCGTGCTGCAGAACAGCATCGCCCGCTACTCCGAGATCGACATCGTCGTCATCGTCGCCTGCGGCGAGCGCGCCGGGGAGGTCGGGGAGACCCTCTCCACCTTCCCCGAGCTGAGCGACCCGCGTGGCGAGGGCTCGCTGATGGACCGCACCGTGATCATCTGCAACACCTCCTCGATGCCGGTGGCGGCGCGCGAGGCCTCCATCTACCTCGGGGTGACCGTCGCCGAATACTACCGCCAGATGGGCTACGCCGTGCTCCTGCTCGCCGACTCGACCTCGCGCTGGGCCCAGGCGATGCGAGAGATTTCGGGCCGAATGGAGGAGATCCCCGGCGAGGAAGCCTTCCCCGCCTACCTCGACTCCTCGATCAAGGGCGTCTACGAGCGCGCCGGCGTGCTCCGGGGCCCCGAGGGCCGCACCGGATCGCTCACCATGATCGGGACTGTCTCCCCGGCCGGAGGCAACTTCGAGGAGCCCGTCACCCAGAGCACCCTCGGCACGGTGAAGACCTTCCTTGGCCTTTCGCGGGACCGCGCCTACAAGCGCTTCTACCCCGCAGTCGATCCGCTCCTC
>SLGN01000639.1 GCA_007123695.1 Verrucomicrobiales bacterium | reverse complement strand
GTTTTCCTCTTCGGTTTTCGGAACGGTAGCCGAACTCATTAGGTGAACCGTGAACCGCCGACACAATTGCTTTTCAAATTTTGAAGAATCATAAAAACACGAATTTCCGTTTGTTTTGTCGCAAGTTGGAGGAATTTTTCAGGCATGAGAGAATTTTCTGAGAAATTCTTCACTGCTGCGATTTTTTTCCTCCTGTCCGCTCCGGTTGCGCGGGCGGGCGGTTTGGATGTGGCGGTTCCCATCGGGCCCTTTCTCGACGGGGCGCTGCCGTCGCGGACGCCGACGGCGGCGTCGGGCAGTTGGGAGCTGGTGAACGCCTTTCCCAATCTCGTGGTGGTCGATCCGCTGCAACTCCTGCCGGTGCCCGGGGCCGACAAGATCATGGTGGCGGAGAAATGGGGCGCGCTCGTCGTCTTCCCCGACGATCCGGAAACGAGCGAGCGCAGCGTGGTCCTCGACCTTTCCGCCCAGACCCAGGTCGAGGGGGATTCGGGCCTGCTCGGGCTGGCCTTCCACCCCGAGTTCGGGCGCGAGGGCTCGCCGAACCGCGACTACCTCTACGTCTACTACCGCTACTCGCCCGATCCCTCGGAACTGAACCGCGCCTACTGCCGCCTTTCCCGCTTCACCTGGCCGCCCGGCGCGGGGGCCATCGATCCCGCGACCGAAGAGGTGCTGATCAACCAGTACGACCGCCACAACTGGCACAACGGCGGGGGCATGTTCTTCGGCGACGACGGCTACCTCTACCTCGCCGTCGGCGACGAAGGGGGCAGCGACGACGTCTTCGAGTCGGCCCAGCGGCTCGACCGCGGCCTCTTTGCCGGGGTGCTGCGCATCGACGTCGACCGCGACCCGCTGCGCTCGCATCCGATCCGCAGGCAGCCGGTCGATGCCGAGGCGCCGCCGGCGGGCTGGCCCGCCTCCTACACCCAGGGCTACTACATTCCCAACGACAATCCCTGGCTCAGCCCCGGCGGCGAGCTGCTGGAGGAATTCTGGGCGGTCGGTCTGCGCTCGCCCTACCGCATGGCGATCGACGAGCCCACCGGCCGCATCTGGGTGGCCGACGTGGGACAGGCGCAGGAAGAGGAGATCAACCTCGTCGAGCGCGGGGGCAACTATCAATGGCCCTTCCGCGAGGGGGCGCGGAGCGGCGCGGTGCCCCGTCCCGAGAACCTCATCGGCGAAGAGCGCGACCCGATCCACAGCTACGGCCGGGGCGAGGGCGGATGCATCATCGGCGGCTACGTCTACCGCGGGGCCGAGCATCCCGATCTCGTCGGGAAATACATTTTCGGCGACTACAACAACGGCATCGTCCGCACCCTCGGCGAGGGTCCGAATGGCGAGCCCATCGTCGAGGAGATCGCCAAAATCGGCGAACGGCAGCTCGTGTCCTTCGGCATCGACGCGCGCGGCGAGATCTACGTGCTCACCATCGGCCAGACCTTTCTCAACGGCGGCATCGTCTACAAGCTGCGGCGCGAGGGCGCCTCGCGGCCGCAGCCGCCCGCGACGCTCTCGGCCACGGCCGCCTTTTCCGACCTCGCCACCCTCGCACCGCGTGCCGGACTGATGCCCTACGACCTCGTCCAGGCCCTGTGGTCCGACGGTTCGGACAAGCAGCGCTGGATCGCCATCCCCAACGACGGCAAGCCCGACTCGCCGGGCGAGCAGGTCGTATTTTCCGAAAACGGTCCGTGGGAGTTCCCCGTCGGCACCGTACTGGTGAAGCATTTCGAGTTCGGCGGGCGGCGGCTGGAGACGCGCTTCCTCGTGAAGGGGGAGGACGGGCGCTTCTTCGGCTTCACCTACCGCTGGAGGGCCGACCACTCCGACGCCGACCTGTTGCCTGCGACGGCGCTGGAGGAAACGATCGAGCTGCCGGGAGGCGGCAGCCTGGTGTGGAGCTTCCCCAGCCGGGTCGCCTGCTTCGAATGCCACACCGAGGCTTCGGGCATCGTTCTCGGGCCGAAGACGCGGCATCTCCACCGCGATCTCTTCTATCCGGAGACTGGCCGCACCGCCAACCAGATCGAGACTTGGAGGGAGCTCGGCTTCTTCGTCAATCCGCCCGACCCGGCCGCGCTCGGGGGGATGCTGGCCTCGGCCAATCTCCTCGACGAGTCCGAGACGCTGGACCGGCGGGCCCGCTCCTACCTCGACGTGAACTGCTCGCATTGCCATCTCCCCGACGGTCCGACGCAGGCCCGCTTCGACCTGCGGCTGACCACTCCGCCGAATTTCCAGAACCTGGTCAACGTCGATCCCGACAATCCCTTTGGCTTTGAGGATTCGAAGATCGTCAAGCCGGGCGATCCCGACCGGTCGATCCTGCTCTTCCGTCTAGGATCGGTTGAGCCGTGCTGCACCATGCCGCCGATCGCCAAGAACGTGGTGGACGAGGACGCCATGCGCGTGCTCGGCCAATGGATCGCGTCGCTCGATCCGGCGACGGCGCCTGCGGGCCGCAACGAGGGCGATCCGCCGCTCGATCTGGACCTGCCGCGGCTGACACTCTCGCGGGCGGAGGGGAATTCCGTCGAGGGGCGCTTCGAGGTGCGGATCGATGCTTCGGAGCCGGTCTTGGGCCTCGCCGCCTCCGACTTCACCGTGACCAACGGGCAGGCCGCTTCGCTTTTCGGTTCGGGTTCGCAATACACCCTCGTCGTGCTGCCCCGCTTCGGCGGGACCGGGACCATCTCGGTCGCTTCGGACCGCTTCGTCGATGCCAACGGAAACGCCAATCCGCGGCAGGATGGGCTCTTCGTCTTTTCCTATGACGGCGGCGGCGCGGAGGCTCCGGCGAATCTACTGCAAAACGGCGGCTTCGAAGAAGGGACGAACTCCTGGAACGCGGGCGGCGGCGCCGTCTCGTCGTCGGACGCAGCCGTGACCGGCGCGCTCGGGGCGAG
>SLGN01000129.1 GCA_007123695.1 Verrucomicrobiales bacterium | reverse complement strand
TTCCAGCTTTGGCAACGCGAACTTCCTCGCGACGAAGGATCCGGAGCTCTCGGCCTGGTTCGCGGCCCGCTTCGCCGTCGATTACAAGCTGATGACGCCCCAGCTGATCTTCAACCAGGTGCCTCTCAACGACATCTACTACGAAACCTCGAACCTTCCCACGGGAGCGCCGCCCTTCACGTTTTCGAGCGAGGAGATCTCGCGGCGCGACCTGCTGCGCCGCATCGCCGAACACTGGAACCTGAAGATGAGCATCTCCACCGACCAGGCAGGGAAGCCCACCGCCGTCCGCGTGGAGGGTTGAGCGGGCGCCCCGCCCCGCCTGGCCCGTGAAGCTTCCTTGGAACACCGACTTTCCCTCCCCGCCGCACCATGCCGATCCGCATTTTCAAGACCGCCGATGCCGTCTTTCTCGAGACGAGCGATTCACCGGGGCTGTTCCGCCACGCCGGACCCGCCTTTTCCTTCGACGAACTCTTCACCGCGGCCGATCCGGCGTCCTTCGCGGCAGCGGCCCTCGAGGGAGCAGGTCCGGAGCAGTCGCTCGGGCCGGAGATCCCCTTCGCGGCGCCCATCGGCGGGCAGGAGGTCTGGGCTTCGGGCGTGACCTACTACCGCAGCCGCACCGCCCGCATGGAGGAGGCCGAGACCTCCGGGGGCGACGTGTTCTACGACAAGGTCTACGAAGCGCCCCGCCCCGAGCTTTTCTTCAAGGCGACGGCGTCGCGCAGCCGGGGCCATCTCGACCGCGTCGGAATCCGCAGCGACTCCACCTGGGACGTTCCCGAGCCGGAGTTCACTCTCGCCATCAACAGCGAGGGCCGCATTTTCGGGCATACCATCGGCAACGACATGAGCTCGCGCTCGATCGAGGGAGAGAACCCTCTCTACCTGCCTCAGGCGAAGAACTACGAGGGTGCCTGCGCCCTGGGGCCCTGCCTGGTGGTGGGGGAAACGCCCCCCTCGGAGACCGCGATCGCCATCTCGATCTCGCGCGGCGGCGCCGAGGTCTTCGCCGGCGAGACCTCGCTCTCGCAGATCAAGCGCTCCTTCGACGAGCTGGCCGATTGGCTCTACCGCAGCAACCGTTTTCCTCTCGGGGCGTATCTCATGACGGGCACCGGCATCGTGCCGGACAGCGACTTCACTCTCGCGGCGGGCGACGAGATCGCCATCTCCATCGACGGGATCGGCACGCTGACGAACACCGTCGAGAAGGTGTGAACGAAAACCGGCGCAGGCGCTGCGACCGAGCCACTTCCTCGCCTTCCGCCTTGCAAAGCGCGAAATCCGTCCGAATCTGAGCGCCCTTCCCCCCCTCGCCTCACCTGCCTTCTTTCCCGTATGCAGTCTCTCTACAATCTGCTCTACGAGCCGGGCCTGCCCCTGAAGTGGATGGGGCTGCTCGTCGGCGGCTGGCTGGTCGTCTCGCATCTCGCGGCGCTCTACCGGCCCGCTCCGGTCAAGGACTGGCTCTCGCGCTTCCCCCGCAACGACCGGCTCGGCACCATTCTCGTGTCGATCGCCTTCGCTTGGTCCTTCGTCATCTGGTCGTGCATGGACCTGGGCGAATTCTTCCGCGTGAAGACGGGCGTGCAGATGCTGATCCTCGGGACCGCCGTCGGGGTCGTGATCTACGTGCGCGAGTTTCTCGCGGTGCGCGCTCTCGGCTTTCTCCTGATCCTCGCCGCCGCGCCGATGCTGGACTCGGCGTTTCTCCAAGATCCCCAATCGCGGCTTCTGCTCGTCGCGTTCGCCTACGCGATCGTTCTGAAGGGCATGTTCTGGGTGGGCATGCCGTACCTGATGCGTGACCAGATCAAATGGGTCCTGGCGAAAGAGAGCCGCTACCGCGCCGGCGCGCTGGCCGGCGCCGCCTACGGGCTCGCCATCGCGCTGTGCGCCCTGGTCTGGTGGTAGGTCGGCATCGAGGGGCCTCGGCCCGAGCGCAAGCGAGGGGCTTTGTGTTTCGGGCGCAGCCGGAGAAAGGATCACGGTACCGGATCGGCCTCTGGAGCCGGGGACGGTTTCAACGTCACCGCGCCGGTCTCGCCATCCACCCGGATCCAGGTGCCGGTTTCGATCCGCTCGGTGGCGCGGGCCACGCCCGCGACGGCTGGCAGGCCATATTCGCGGGCGACGATCGATCCGTGGGAGACGGCGCCGCCAGTCTCCATGACCAAGGCTCCTGCCTGGAGGAAAAGCGGAGTCCACGCCGGATCGGTCCCCCGACATACGAGCACCTCACCGGGTTGCAGTTGCGCTCCGGCGGGATGGAGCACCACGCGGGCCCGGCCCTCGTGAACTCCCGCCGAGACGGGCGTGCCCGAAAGAACGCCCTCCCCATCCGGAAAACCGACGCCGAAGATCGCCTCGCCGTCCGAGGTCATCCAACGCGGCACGGCGCGTCGCCGGGTCTCGCGGGCATGCCCGGCCCGGGCGGCCGCCGCCGTTTTCCGCAAATCTCCCGCCCGGCCCTCCTCGAAGGCGACGAGGTCGTCGAAGCGGAGGAAAAAGACATCCGTTGCGGCATCCAAGGCCCCTTTCTCCACCAGCTCGGCCCCGGCCTGGAGAAGAATGCGCCGTGCGAGGGCGATCATCCGGGCGCCCTCGAACTTCGGCTGCTCGCGCAGGCCCGCGAGCCCGCGGTAGCAACGCATTTGCCAGGCAAAGGCCAGGGCGCGCCACCGCCCCTTGGTCTCGCGCACCCGGGCGACGAGTCGCTCCGCGGCGGCCTCGGCTTCGGCCTTCTGCGAAGCGAAGTGCCTTTCCTGGTCCGCACCTTCGGGGGCGGCCATGTAGCCGCGCAACAGATCGAGCACATACGCGGGGTCTTCCGACCACCTCGGCACGCCCGGATCGATTTCCCACACCGCCCGATGGCCAAAGCGGCGCAAAAATTCCACGACGCCGGGATGG